>DKLE01000223.1:0-3814 GCA_002455605.1 Firmicutes bacterium UBA6648 | reverse complement strand
CCGTAAATGCTGTGGAAGATCCCTTCCGCATTATATTCTTCGTATATTCTGAGGTATTTTTCAGGATCCAGCTTGTCAATTTTGTTTATTACTAATATCTTTGGTGTATCTACACCTTTCAGTAGATCTAGAATATACGAATCGCCCGTTCCTGCCGAAAGCTCATCATCTACAATAAAGAGAATCACTTCTACCTCTTTAAATGTATTGATAGCCATCCCGGTCATATAGCTTCCCAATTTATTTTTTGGTTTATGAATCCCTGGCGTATCAATGAAGATCATCTGGACATCATCCTGCTCCTTATTTTCAGCCAGATGAGTATAAATGCCTCTTATGCTGTTTCTGGTGGTCTGAGGCTTATCTGTGGTTATGGATATTTTTTCTCCTAGTATTGCGTTTAGTAATGTTGATTTTCCAACGTTTGGTCTTCCAATTATTCCAATGAATCCTGATTTCAATCTATTTCTCCTTCTCCTGTAATTTAAATCCATGGGGTAAAAGCTCTTTCAGCGTCATCTGCTCTAAATGTTCTTCATCATTGCCGGTAATAACCATTAAGTCCGGCGCAAACTCGTACATAAACTGTCTGCATATTCCGCAGGGCCATGCTTCACCGCCATTTCCGCTTATGGCAATGGCTTCAAATTCTTTCTTGCCATCTGAAACGGCTTTAGTAAACGCCGTTCTCTCCGCACAGATCGTTGCCCCAAAAGAGGAATTTTCTACATTCACTCCAGTATATACTGTACCGTCCTTAGTCAGCAGTGCTGCTCCCACATGAAATTTAGAAAAAGGAGCGTATGCATTTTTTGCCGCTTCACGGGATTTGAGAAATAGTTCTTTATATGTCATAGGGTCCTACCTTTCCATTCCGATTTTATTCATAATCAGCTCTTCTTTGGCCCTCATTTCTTTTTTATCATCCTCTTCCATATGATCGTAGCCAAGCAAGTGAAAAACACTGTGAACAAATAAATACACCAATTCCCTCTCCGGGGAATGTCCAAAATCATCTGCCTGCAGCAATGCCTGTTCCGGGCAGATTACCACATCGCCGATACATACCTCTCCCTCTTCCGGTACATCATTCAAATCATCAAATTGAGGGAAAGACAAAACATCCGTTACTCTATCAACACCTCTATACTGTTTGTTTAATGAATGAATTTCTTCTTCATCTACAAATGTTACGCTGACAACAATAGAATCCGGATTTAATCCCTCCTCTAAGATACACAGTTCTCCTGCTTCGATCATTTTGTCAACTACAGCTTGTCCAGGCATTCTTTCTTCACTAAAAATAATGTTCATATCTGTCACCTCATAATCCGTACATAGCAATAACTTCTAATAATTTAATCCTGCTCCTCAGGCTCCGGATGCTCATTGTGATATTTTTCATAAGCATTAATAATTTTCTTAACCAGCTCATGACGAACCACATCAACATCCTTTAAGTAGCAGAAATCAATTTCTTTCACCGGTTTTAATACATTGATTGCATCTACCAATCCGGATTTTTTTCCTCTCGGCAAATCGATTTGCGTTATATCCCCTGTAATAACTGCTTTCGATCCAAATCCAAGCCTGGTCAAAAACATTTTCATCTGCTCTTTCGTCGTATTCTGCGCCTCATCTAAAATTATAAACGAATTGTCCAGAGTCCTTCCTCTCATATAGGCTAAAGGAACCACTTCAATAACCTCTTTTTCTTTCAGCCTCAGAGCTCCTTCTCTTCCTAAAATATCATACAGAGCATCGTATAATGGTCTCAAATATGGATCTACCTTTTCTTGCAGATCGCCCGGGAGAAACCCCAGCCTTTCTCCTGCCTCTACTGCAGGTCTGGCCAATATAATCTTCTGAATTTCTTTATTTTTAAATGCACTAACAGCCATGGCTACCGCAATATAGGTTTTGCCGGTTCCCGCAGGACCCACCCCAAAAACGATATCTCTTTTTCGAATGCTGTTTACATAGTCTTTCTGCCCTAGTGTTTTAGGCTTTAAAGGCTTGCCTTTAAAAGTAAAACAGATAATATCTTTATTTATTTTACTCTCTTTATACGACATACCGTTTTCACATAAAGCAATCACATAATTAATTTTCTGGGTATCCAATTTTTCTCCCATGGAAATGATAGACATCATTTCCGTAATTACTTTTTGTGCCTCAATAACCTTTTCGCCTCTGAGTATTAGTTCATTATCTCTCTGAATAATTGCAATTCCAAAGTATTCTTCTATAATTTTTAAATTTGAATCTAAGCTTCCAAAAAGCTCTCCCCTGTCTACGGCTTCACTTACTTCAAGTCTCAGCCCTTCATTCTGCATGTTCTCCAAAAACAATCTCCTGTTCCATTCCAATTTCTTGTAACGATTCGATCATTACAGCTACTTCTATTATATTTTTTTCCTTACCAAAATACAAACTTTTATTTAATATTTGTGCATTTTTAGGTAATTTTTCTTTTATTTCCTGTCTCACCAGCTTATTCACCGCTTTTTCCATATCTTCTCTGCTTCTTTTTTTAGATTGAAGTTCAATTTCATTAATTTTTGAGAGAGAGAAAGAAAAAGGAAAAGGACGCACGCCCTTAAAGGTTTTTATTTCATCAGCGGCAGATACTTCATAAGGATTGTAGACATCCGCCGTTCGGAACCTTTTCTCACCTAATGTTAAATCCAGAGCATAAAAGAAGTTTCCAGTTGGTTTCTTAATGATTTCATATAAGCTTTGATTATATACAAAACGGTACGGGATCTTAGCCAATACCTTTCCTTCTGCATGAACGTATCTTTCAGTAACATCGCTTTCCGGCTGTCCATAAGCGGTAGATTTTACAGGTACTGTCCCTGAAATAATCACATCGCCCTTTTTAACATATGAACCCGTATCTGCTGCCCGTATTCCTTCGATAGGTGTCACTTTATAAACATACCCTTCTTTATCCGCCACAATATTGCAAGGCCGGGATTTATCTACTTTTTCCAGATTAATGGTTCCTTCTACTATTTTTACTTCAGCCAGGCATCCCTTTAAATTGATACTTACAAAGGCCACATTATCCAATTTATCATATAAATAAAGCTTGAGCTTTTCCAGATTCATGGACTTTTTACAGCCTTCAAACATGCCCCCTTCTTTTAAGCATTCCCTGATTTCCCGTTCTGTAAACATTTCATAGCCTTCTATTCTTATTTCTGAAATAAAGAAGGTCTGAAAATAGATTATCAGTACAAATATAAATATACCACAAATTCTGGCTTTGTTGTCTAAAATAAGAGATAATAAAGGAATATATCCCCCTTCTGAAATAATCGTTATTCTGTATTTATTTTTTCCTATTGACTTAAAGGAAGCAAAATCTTCATTTCTAATCTTCAGTGTCATTTCAATATTATTTTTAATTTTTATATTTCTTAACGGTATGTTCTTCTTCATACATTCAGAAATAAGCTCCTGCTGTTTAAATCCTTCAACCTTTATCAGCAGGTAATGCTCCATAAAACTCGATTGATTTGATTTCACCAGCTACCAGCACCCTTTCATCCTCAATTTGAGTTATCGTTAAGTCCTGACCGTTTAATGCAGTAAAACGCTTTCCATTATCTATTACAATACTATTTTCTGATACGAATACAATTTTTTTGACATTATCAATAATTCCCGTGCGGCCACTGACAAGAACTCTCGGCAAACTTAAATTAAAATCATATAGCAGTTCATTCTTTATATCCATACATTAATCTCACCTCATCATAACAATGTATTACAGAATAAAAAAAAATGACCGTTCAACGGTCATTTT
>DKLE01000124.1 GCA_002455605.1 Firmicutes bacterium UBA6648 | reverse complement strand
CTCTTCCGATCTAAAATTAACTTTTGCCTATGATGGCAGCTACGATAATATCATTGAAAATGCAAGCTTTCAAATTGATACAGATTGGAAATTAGGCTTCATCGGCAGAAACGGAAAAGGCAAAACTACTTTTCTTAAGCTGCTGCTTGGACAATATGAGTACAGCGGAAATATCTCTGCTAGTGTAGAATTTGAATATTTCCCCTATGAGGTAAAGGATAGTGGGATGAATACCATAGAAGTAATTGACAGTATCTGCACGGACTATGCCCATTGGGAAATGATGCGGGAGCTTTCTTTGCTTCAAGTTTCCGACGATGTTTTGTATCGTCCTTTCTATACTCTTAGCAATGGGGAACAGTCTAAAGTATTGCTTGCGGCGCTATTTTTAAAAGCAAATAGTTTTTTGTTAATCGATGAACCGACAAACCATCTTGATTTGGATGCCAGAAAAATTGTATGCAGCTATCTCGGTTCAAAGAAAGGTTTTATTTTAGTATCTCATGACAGAGCATTTCTTGATAATTGTATTGATCATGTTCTTTCCTTTAATAAGACTGATATCCAAGTTCAAAAGGGTAATTTTTCGTCATGGTGGACAAATAAAGAGATGCAGGATAATTTTGAACTGATGAGAAATGAAAAACTAAAAAAAGATGTAAAACAATTAGGTGAAGCTTCGAAACGGACTGCTGCTTGGTCCGATAAAGTGGAAAAAACAAAGTTTGGAACAAAGAATTCTGGTATAAAACCAGATAAAGGCTATATTGGACATAAAGCTGAAAAAATGATGAAGCGCTCGAAATCCATTGAAGCCAGAAGAGAAGCTGCAATTGAAGAAAAATCTAAGCTCTTGGGGAATATTGAAAACTCAGAAGGTTTAAAAATATATCAGTTGCCTTTTCACATGAAAAGGCTGATAGAGTTTGATAAAACTTCAATTTTTTATGGAGAAAAAACAGCCTGTGAACAAGTGAGCTTTACTGTAGAACAAGGAGACAGGATTGCTCTGTGTGGAAAAAACGGTTCAGGCAAATCCAGTGTTTTAAAGCTAATTTGCGGAGAAGCGTTAACTTATACCGGCGGCTTTAGAAAAGAAAATCAACTGAAAATTTCATATGTTCCCCAGGATGCCTCAGAGCTGCAAGGAAATTTAACAGCCTATGCCAGAGAATATGATATTGATGAAAGCCTGTTTAAGACCATTTTGCGAAAACTGGATTTTTCCAGAGTACAATTTGAAAAAGATATGTCTGATTTCAGCGGAGGCCAGAAGAAAAAAGTTTTAATTGCCAGAAGTCTTTGTGAAAAGGCCCACTTATACGTTTGGGATGAACCGCTTAATTTCATTGATGTAATCTCCCGGATGCAAATTGAAAATTTATTACTGCAATATACACCAACTATTTTATTTGTTGAACATGACAATACTTTCTGTGAAAAAATAGCAACAAAGAAAATAATTTTATAAAAATACGGGCATTAAAACAGCTCCCATTTTATATAAATGAATGGAGGATAATTGATTTAATTATCTGTATTTGTATAAAGTGGGAGTTAAATATGAAAAAGAGTAATAGTAACGCTTTGCCTTACGAAATTCAAGTTGCTGCATATAATTTATCAGTACCCTGGGCTCTGGATATAAGCGATGAAGGTACTTTGTATTTTACGGAACGATCTGGAAACATTAAAAGGATTGAAGAGGAGAATTCTGAACCTCAGACTATCTTTTTATTTACAGAACCTTTTATTGCCACAGGAGAAGGCGGTCTGATGGGGCTTGCTTTGGATCCGGAATTTTCACAGAATCATTATATTTATGTAATGCATACTTATATGGAAGACGACAATCAAATATCTAATCGTGTTGTCAGGCTGATTGTACAAGATGATGAAGCCTTTATTGATAAAATTCTCATTGATAAAATTCCTGGAGGACAAATACATAATGGCGGAAGGATAAAAATAGGGTCTGATCAAAAATTATATATAACTACAGGCGATGCCGGAGATTCCGTATTAGCGCAGGATATTAACAGTTTAGCAGGGAAGATACTTCGAATTGAATTGGATGGGGGAATTACCGAAGACAATCCGTTTGAAGCTTCACCTGTTTATAGCTGGGGACACCGAAATCCACAGGGCTTGGCCTGGAATACCAATAATATTTTATACGCCTCTGAGCACGGCCCAATGGGGCACGATGAGATCAATATCATTGTGCCGGGTGGAAATTATGGATGGCCTTTGACTCAGAGGTATGAAGAGCCTTCAGATATCGTCGTACAGAGGCCGTTGATACACAGTGGAGTTGATACGTGGGCTCCTTCCGGTATTGCATTTATAGAGGATGGTCCTTGGCAGAATGGATTATTAGTTACAAATTTAAGAGGAAATCAGCTGTTAGCTATGTCGCTGAATGAGGATGGAACACAAATTACTGATAATCGGCCTTGGTTTCAAAATACATTCGGACGCTTGCGTGATGTGATTCAAGATACGGATGGAACCATTTATTTCTCTACAAGTAATCTGGACGGCAGAGGAAATCCCGGTGCAGGAGATGACAGGATAATTCGCTTGAGACCTATGGCTTAGAAATAGTTAATTGAATTTCAAATAGGATAATTTTTTTCCCATAGTTGCATAAAATGTATCAAGGAAATTAACAATTTTTAAATTTTTGAATATCTTTAAAATAAGGGTGTTTTCATGAGTAACATTTAATGCAAGGGGGCAAAGACTTTGAGTAAAATTAATTGGAAGCTACGTCTTAAAAATAAAACTACGTTAGTATCGTTAACTGCTTGTATTGTAGCATTTGTTTATCAGATACTGGCAATTTTGAATATTGTGCCGGCGGTTACGGAAGAAACTATTATGCAGCTTGTTAGCTTGCTTATAAATTTACTTGTCACTCTTGGTGTTGTTGTAGATCCTACAACCAACGGTATTAAAGATAGTGTAAGAGCTATGGCATATAAAGAACCTAATTAGAAAAAAGAAAAAGAACGTAATCTTTTGATTACGTTCTTTTTAATTTGGTGACTCCATCGGGAATCGAACCCGAGTTACCGCCGTGAGAGGGCGGTGTCTTGACCGCTTGACCATGGAGCCATTTTCAATTACGTTGTATATTATAACATAAATTTTAGAAATGTACATACCTAATATTACATATTATTAGAAAATATAAGTTTTATAGCCATAAGGAACAATTAGCGTTTAAGTTTACTGGATAAGAATATTTCTAAAAATAATTGTTTTGTTACAGAACATGGTGGTAAATATATGAAAAAGGAGTTTGTAGTTTTTTATGGTATTGAGATTTGAGTGCGGGTTTAATATACTAATTATATAGCAAACAATAACGTTAAAATTAAAAAAGACTATTTAAAATAAGATATAAAGGAGATAGAGAAATGAAAGCGCGCTTTGGTAGAGGAAGAAATTTAGTAAATATAACAGCTGGAATTCAAAGAAAGATTTTAATAAACACTGCTATTATTGCTTTTTCTATTGCCATTGTCCTAATGGTGGTTATGATATTCTTTATGCGATCTCTGACAGGAACAATTTTAATGGAGACCATGCAGCCCATGGCAAAATCTGCTTCTCAAAGTGTAGAAGGGAATCTTCATATGATGGCGGATCGGATTTTTATGATAGGGGATACAGCAGTATCTACCGATCCAAATACAAGTAAGCAGGACAAGCAGCTTCTTTTGGACAAAGCTAAATCAGGAATTGAATTTGTGTGGTTAGCTCTTTATTCCCCTGACGGTATTTTGTATACGGGAAGTACAGACAGTCCTGAAAATATCTCTGACAGGAAACAATTTGAGCAATTAAAAACCACGGAAAACTTGGTAATTGATGATACATATATTAGTGACAACGGTCTTGAAATCATAATTGGCACTCCCATTTTTGATCAAAATGGCAAGCTGGAATATTACTTGTTGGGCAGCTACAAATACGATGTGATAAATGATGTACTGAGTAATATTAATATAGGTAAAACAGGAACAGCCTTTATAATTAACCGGAACGGAAAATTTATGGCACATAAAGATGTTCAGAAGGTCAGCAATGAGGAAACTATTTTTGACTATTACGGGAAAAGCTTAGAAATTGAAAGCATGGTGACCCAGATAACTCATGGGGAAACGGGGATAGTAAAAGAGGGAAACTTTACACATAAAAGATATTTCAGTTTTTCTCCGGTCCGAGGAACGCAATGGGCTCTAGTGGTTACTGCACCGCAAAATGATTTTATGTCTGCTGCAAACAGAGCAATTCTAGTGAGCCTGTTCATTACGTGCATGCTGCTTCTCCTCTCTGCTTTGATGATGCTGCGCTTGTCGAGAAAGATTCAGCGTCCGTTGGGAAGGGTTACAGAACGTATTTCAACATTAGCAGAAGGAGATCTTCATACTTCCATTGAAGTGGAACATACCAATGATGAAACGGAAATATTATCCCAGGCACTTGCAAATACAGTTCAGAGTGTTAACAGTTACACAATGGAACTGTCAAGAGTGTTGGCCGAACTTTCTCAAAGCAATTTGGATGTGGCTGTAAAAGGGAATTTCTACGGTGATTTTATTGTAATGAAAAACTCCCTCAACCAGATTATCAATTTTTTAAATCAGGTTGTATATGCTATTCGGCAGGCTGCTGTTGAAGTGTCTGTGACTTCTTATGAAGTTCAGGAGGACGCTATACAAATAGAAAGAGGATCCAGCGGGCAGGCTGAATCTTTAAAAAAATTAAATAGGGAAACTGTGATTATTGAGGAAAATGTAGATGAAATCAATAACCAATCGGAAGAAATGAGAAAATTAATGGAGGATGTAGTTTCTAATATATCAACAGGTAAAGAGAATATGGACAATATGTTATCGGCTATGGATCGTATTTATATGAATTCTGAAGAAATTAAAAAAATCAACGCGTTTATGGAGGATATCGCACTGCAAACTAATTTATTAGCGTTAAATGCCTCCATAGAAGCTGCTCACGCAGGAGAGTCCGGGAAGGGTTTTGCTGTAGTGGCAAGAGAGATTGGAGAATTGGCAGAAAAGAGTGGGAAAGCTTCGAAGCAAACAGCAAGCATTATGGAAAATTCTCAGCAGGCCATCGGAGAAGGGGTACAGCGTGCAGAACAGACAGCCTCCTCTATACATAAAGTGTCTGAAGTTTCGGATCGGCTTTTGGGAATAGCCTCTCGACTGTCTGATTCTGTAACCACAGAGAAGGAAGCCTTGGAAAACATAACACAACAAATTGGAGAGATTAATTTACTGGCTCAGAATAATTTTGATTTTAGCCGTAAGAGTGCAGAAGCAAGTAAAACCTTGACAGAGCAGTCAGACACACTGCAAAGTTTAGTAGCAGATTTTAAATTAAGGGAAAAGGAGATAAAAAATGAGTATTAAAAGAGTGATAATTTTAATGGTTATTTTAGCTTTATTTGCTCCTACGCTTGTTGGCTGCAATAAGAAAGACGGAATTCTGAAGGATGGTTATTTTACTGCAGAGATGTCAGACTATTCTCATGGATGGAAAGAATTCGTTACAATTTATATAAAAGATCAACAAATTATTTCTGTAGAATATAACGCAATGAATTCCAGTGGTTTCATTAAATCGTGGGATATGGCATACATGCGGACTATGAATGCAGTTAAACACACTTATCCAAACTTCTATACCCGTGAATATGCAAAACAGGTTATTGAAAAGCAATCGGCAGAGGAAATTGATGCGGTTAGCGGAGCCTCTACTTCAGTTGTGTCGTTCCAGCAGCTTGTACAAGCTGCAATCGATATGTCTAAGTCGGGAAAGACTGAAGTAGCTGTTGTCCAATCATCAAAGGAATAAAGCTTTAATTTCAGAAAAGCTAGTAAAGAATGCTTTTGGGAACCAGTAGGGAATGAAGGTAATCGGAGGATTTACTTTAGACGATAGATAAAAGATAAAAATAAGGATAAAAAAGTATTGACAGGAGAATCTGAATTTGGTATTCTATTAAAGCTGTCCCGTGAGACAGGAAAAAATGCCTTGAAAATAGGTATACAACATCTAGTAGTTTGATAGAAGTGATACAATGTTTCGGACTACATTTTGTATAAGCGAAAAACTCGAATTTGAAATAAAATTTGAAGAAATTGCAAAAAGATGTTGACAAGTTTGCGGAATAGTGATAAGATA
>DKLE01000174.1 GCA_002455605.1 Firmicutes bacterium UBA6648 | reverse complement strand
ATGAAACGAATTATGCTGATTACAGGGCATTATGGAAGCGGTAAAACAGAGTTTTCCATCAATCGGATTATCGATTTAAAAAAACAATACAAAAAAACTGCTATCTTGGATATGGATATAGCCAATCCTTATTTTAGAAGCAGGGAGCGTCAGCAACTACTAGAGGAAATGGGTATTTCAGTATATTTTAATTCCTTTGGTTATGACATTACAGAGGATCTTCCGGCTATCTCTGCAAGTATGAAGGCTCCTTTGGAAAACAAGGAGTATGTGACCATTGTAGATGCGGGAGGAAATGACAGCGGAGCGATGATTCTTAACCAATTTAAGAAATATTTTACCGCAGAAGAATGTGAACAGCTTTGTGTCATAAATGCCAACAGGCCGGAAACCGATAATCTTCATGGGGCCTTGGAACATATAGTTCGCATTCAGGCTGAAACTGGAATCAGAATTGATGGTCTGATTAATAATACCCATATGCTTAGAGAAACCGAACCAACAGATATTATGAAGGGATATTATCTGTGCAAAGAAATATCAAAACAGCTAGAAATACCGATCGTATTTAATGTATGTCATGAAAGTCTGACAGAGGCGCTGAAGGACGCCGTCCGGGCAGAGCATATCCATGACATGACTATTTATCCTATAAAATTGTATATGAGACCGACTTGGCTTGACCGATGAGTTTTGATTAAAAAAGAAGGGATTCATTATATGAATAGTAGCAAAGGCGAATGGGGAAGTAATTTTGGCTTCCTGATGGCCGCTGTAGGTTCTGCAGTAGGTCTGGGTAATTTATGGGGATTTCCATATAAGATGGGAATGAACGGTGGATTTGCATTCTTGTTGTTTTACCTAATATTAGCAGTGTTAGTAGGTTATGTTATTATGTTAGGTGAACTGACTATTGGAAGAAGTACGGGCAAGGGGGTAATTGCCGCATACTCCTCACTCAGTAAAAAATATGCATTCTTAGGCTGGATGGCTTTTCTATGTCCGATTTTAATATTAGCGTTTTATTGCTCTCTTGGGGGATATTGCTTAAAATATACAATAGCTAACTTAGGTGATTTTTTTGGTGCCAGCTGGGGGGTAAATGGAGTCGACACGGCAGAATATTTTGTAAACTTTTATACAAATGGCCTGGAAGCTTCTATATTTGCCGTTATTTTTTCAATTATTACTGTAATTATTGTAATGCGTGGAGTATCGGGAGGTATTGAAAAATTCTCCAAAGTGGCTATGCCGGCACTGTTTGTTCTGCTGCTGGTAGTAATCGTAAGAGGTGTAACCTTACCCGGAGCAATAGGCGGACTAAAGTTTATGTTTGCACCGAACTGGGAAGTGTTTAACGGCTCCGGATGGGTATCGGTGCTGGCAACTGCAGGAGGACAGATGTTCTTCTCCTTGTCACTGGGAATGGGATGTATAATCACTTACGGTGCCTATCTCTCGAAAAAGGAAAATATTGAGGTAAATGCTTTGATTATTCCATTTGCCGATACCGTAGTAGCAATAATGGCAGGCTTGGCTGTTTTTCCTGCGGTATTTGCCATGGGTATGGAGCCTGCGGGAGGTCCCGGACTATTATTTATAACCCTACAGGCAGTATTCGATGCTATGGGTGCAGCCGGACCTATATTTGGTTTTTTATTGTATTTGTTAGTCTTTATCGCAGCGCTTACTTCCTCCATCTCCCTGATGGAAGTTGTAGTATCCGTAATTATTGACAGAAAAGAAGAAAAAGGCTGTGTAGCCAACAGAAAGAATATATCCGTAATTTTCGGATTGATTTTGTGTGTACTTACTATTTTAATTTCCGTAGATTCTCTGGGAGAAGGAGGCCTGCCAAAATTGCTGGGCTTCTGCTGGTTGGACTTCTTTGATCTGTTATCAGAAGGAATAATGATGCCTGTAGGCGCACTGCTGATGTCTCTGATTATAGGCTGGAAGCTGGGAGAAAATTGGATGAGGGAAGAATTATGTCAGGAAGGAAACCAGTGGAAGATGGCAAAATTCTCTATGTTTTGCTTGAAATTTATTGCGCCTGTGGGTATGGCCATGATCCTGCTGGGACAGCTGGACGGCTTCTTTAAACTGGGGATTTTCAGTTAATGGTGTGAGATAAGCTATCATATGTTTGGCGGAAGGGAGAAATTGTGATTAGATTTTCAGACAGAATGAACCTATTGACAGGTTCGGAAATCAGGGAGCTGCTAAAATTAACTGCACAGCCTGATATTATTTCTTTTGCAGGCGGTATGCCGGCTCCAGAACTATTCCCTGTGGAGGAATTAAAAAGAATTGGGGTATCTGTTATGGAGGAATCCGGTAGAATTGCTCTTCAATATTCTACTACAGAAGGATTTCCGCCATTGAGAAAACATATTGCAGACAGGATGTTTGCTAAGAATAAAATTAAGACGGATTCGGATCACATTCTGATGACCAGCGGATCCCAGATGGGATTGGATTTTTCTGCCCGGGTTTTTTTAAACAAAGGTGATATTGTACTGTTGGAGAGCCCTTCTTATCTGGGTGCTGTCAATGCTTTTAAAGCAAGCGAAGCTAAATTTATAGAAGTGCCTACGGATGAAAACGGCATGATAATAAAAGAGTTGGAAAAAATTCTGGAAAAAGAAGATCGGGTTAAAATGATTTATGTTATTCCTGATTTCCAAAATCCATCAGGAAGAACCTGGACTCTGGAAAGGCGTCAGGAATTTATGGAGACTGTCAATAAATATGAAATTCCTGTGATTGAAGATAATCCTTACGGAGAGCTGAGGTTCGAAAAAGAGTTTGTACCGGCTCTCAAAGCTCTTGATACAAAAGGATTGGTTGTCTATCTGGGAACCTTCTCAAAGATTTTGGTTCCGGGTTACAGACTGGGCTGGGTATGTGCCGAGCCTGAAATTCTTCAAAAGTATAACTTTATGGAACAGGCATCCAGTTTACAGGCATCCACTATTTCTCAGATGGAAGTCTCAAAATTTATGGATATATATAATCTGGATGATCATATTGCTAAAATAAAGAAGGTTTATAAACAACGAAGAGATATTATGTTAAAGACCATGGATGAGGAGTTTACTGAAGAGGTTCGGTATACTCGTCCTGAGGGAGGACTGTTTACATGGGTAATTCTTCCTGAATACATAAATGCTAAGGAAATGGCATTAGAATGTCTGGAACAGAAGGTGGCATATGTTCCGGGAGGAAGCTTCTTCCCCAATGGAGGTCATGAAAATACTTTTCGATTGAATTACTCCTGTATGCCGGAGGATAAGATTGTGGAAGGCATTAAAAGAATTGCTGCGGTTATAAAAAAGAATCTAACCGATAGCTGAGGTTGTAAAAAAAGAGTATATAGAAAAGGACTCAGGCTGTAAAGTGCAGCCTGGGTCCTTTATTTTGTGACCTTTATCCGGTACATTATTTTAAAGAAATTTTATCTTCTTCATAGATAGGGCTGGAAAAATATTCTTTTATCAGTTTTATTACTGTACTGCCAAGCAAGAATAATGCGATTAGGTTAGGAATCGCCATGAGACCGTTGAAGGTTTCTGCAATGGCCCAAATCATGCCTAAATCAGCAGTAGCTCCGATAATAGCTACCAGAGAATAGATAATCATAAAGGGTTTTATAGTTTTGGAACCGAATAAAAATTCAATGCATCTGGCTCCGTAAAGTCCCCAGCCAAGAATAGTAGAGAAGGCAAAACAGCATAGGGCAACGGCAGTAAGGATGGATACCCAGCCTCCATAGGTAGAAATAAATCCATTTATAGTTAAATCTGCACCGGCAGCTGTGCCGTATGAAATATCAATACCGCTGCATAAAATGACAAGTGCTGTCAGGGTACAGATGATAATAGTATCAGCGAATACTTCAAATATGCCGAATAAGCCTTGTTTTACCGGATGATTGGTATCAGCCGATGCATGGGCGATGGATCCGGTTCCCAGGCCTGCCTCATTGGAAAAGATACCTCGTGAAACACCTTTTTTCATACTCATAAACATGGTTCCCACTACTCCGCCTGTAACAGCTGACGGATTGAAAGCCCCTTCAAAAATCATTGCGAAAACAGCAGGAAGGTGTTTGAAATTAATACAGACTACACCCAATGCCAGAACGATATAAAGTAAGGCCATAAAAGGAACCAGCTTTTCGGTAACACTGCCGATACGCTTAATGCCTCCTAATAGGATTAATGCCACTAATATTGTAATTATAATTCCGATAAACAGGTTAATCATTGGGATTGTATCAGTGGTTGCAACCTGGAAGTTCAGCAAAGCTGAATCAATAGCGGTTGTAATAGTATTTACCTGGGTGGCATTGCCGGTTCCGAAAACGGTAAGGACGCCAAAGCTGGAAAAAGCTATTGCCAGCCATTGCCAGTTTTTAGAGAAACCGTTTTTTATATAGTACA
>DKLE01000212.1 GCA_002455605.1 Firmicutes bacterium UBA6648 | reverse complement strand
ATATATCGGCAATCTATATATAATAATATATAGATTGCCGATATATGTCAATTCATAAATTCTCTTATTTTTTCTTACATACTATCTCCTTATTTCATAGCCGGAACTACTATAGAATATTCTTTTTCGTTGATAATCGCTTTAAAGCAGTATACCGGCTGATAATAACCCTTGCTATCTGCCAAGTATTCTATTTTAACTCCTTTTACTGTAATAGACTTCAATTCCTCATTCCAATACAGCTTGAATTTTCCCTGCTGAATCTTCTCAAAGGCTTCTGCTTCACTTATAATGCTGACCTCCTTATACTTTTCTAAGGAAGTTAGATTATTATTTAAATTTCTTATAATTCCATCCTCATACATCGTTCCATCAAGCTGACCCAATAGGTATTTGTTTTTATTCTTTATCATATCCGCTTTAAAGCTGAATTGGCCATCTTGTTCATCCCCTGTAAAATCTAAATTTTCAGGCACATATACATTCATTTTTTCAAGTGCTTTTAGGACTGTTTTCTGCTCCAGAGTTTTAGCTGCCGGCTGATACTGGTCGTAAGAAAAATCTGTAAAATCATATTGTCCGCCTGCATATTTAACCCATAAGCTGTACTGTCCTTCTCCATACGACTGATAGATTGCATTATCATTGTACTGGATAATATTCATCGTACCAGTGGATACACCCATTCCTTCGTAAATTTGTTTTGCATACTCTAATCCGGTTTTTTTATTGTATACTTTTGTTTTATATACCACATCCGGATTGGACTGTTGGGACAAGTCTATGACAGAACTAATCTGTACATTATCGCAATTTATCCTTTGACTGTAAGCCGCCGCTAAATTACCTACGTCATTCAGACTATACTTTATAAAGATGCCTGAATATACAACTATAACTAATAATAGCGGCATCAGATAACCAATGATAATTCTGCTGGATATTCTTTTTTCTCGATTTACAGCCGACAATACCGCCATTACCATACCATATCCGACAATCACGCCAATTAAATTATTCAGTAAGTCATCCGCTTCAAAAACTCCAATTCTAAAAACCCACTGTATGGTTTCAATTGATAAAGTAAAGACAGCTCCTGCGCTGATAATCCAAATCAAATTTTGAAACCTTTTACTAACCAATGGCAGTAAAATTCCAAAAGGGACAAACACTACGATATTTAAAATTAACAGCTGCCAGCTCCTCAGAGTAAAACTGTTCCATGCTTCCAAATAAGAGCTGAACAAACTCAAACTGACCGAATAATATCCAGATGGCCTTCTGCTGAACCAAGTAGCACAGAAAACCATTAACAGATAGCCTACAAACAGAATAATAGTTGCAGCAGACTTCAGCTGAATTGGTTTACGTCCATTCAAAACCTTTTGATAAATAAGAAAATAAATAATACTAAATAATATTATTAAAATACCAATACCTAAAACTGCAAATAGTAAATACTCTTTAAACATTTGCCAAAGCTCAATAATTAACATTTTTCCTCTGTTCCCATCCTCTAATATTTTTCTAAATAGTATTTCTCCGGAGAATCATAGATTTTACTGCAAAAACAAAAAAGATAAGCCCACAAGCTTTATCGGGTTAGTCGATCCCAATGCTCACCACCACTGTTTCCCCACAATAAGGTACTGCCTCCGGTAAAACATGTACTGGTTTCATCCTGTGAAAGGCAACGGTATAATCGGCTATGACGGTATCTGCGTCCGGTGTTGCCTTTACCGCAAAATATAACTGCATCTTTTCCTTCTACTTGCCCTTGAATATGATTTAAAATAATCTGAACAGCGGATTTCCCCGCATTCTCCATCATTTTATAATAGCTCAAACCTGAAGCCTTGGCTTTTTTTCAATTTCTTTCATTTCAGCACAAGTAACTGTTTTATATTTCATTTTCAAGCTTGCTCCTTTCTTTTTATCCAACACTTCACATTATAAATCCTGAATATTCATTTTTTCCATTTCTTTATTGGGCTTGAACTTCTCCCTGCAAGCAAAATAAATTACTAATAAAACTGCAGTCGGTATATTCGTGATAAGAAAAGTCACAGCAAATAAAGCAGCAATACCCGCTGTATTCATACCGTCATATGCTGTAATGGCGAAAATTGCGAGAAAAGAATAGGCCAGGCAATTAACAGGCAATACCAGCCCAAACCATTTATTCTTGCATTTTGAAAGAAAGATCTGTAAACAAACAAATCCTGCCAATATTGCTAATAAAGCAAAAATACTTATTGAAGCATTAATCATTTATATCCCCCCTTTTATTTTTCTTATATTCGCTTATTAGGACCTTAGCCGTATCAAAATCAATTTTTTCATTTACAGCCAAACGCTTTATCAAAGCTATATATGGTTCATTAGTAAAATCCTCATTAATTTGGATTTTTTGTATTAACTTATCCAGACGAAGTCTGACTGTGGGATAAGTGACTCCATACTGGCCTGCTATCTCTTTCAGGGAACCGGATGATAAAATGAATTTTTTAATGAATGCTACATCTTCATCATCCAAATTAACCATCCATTCAGGCACAACCTCAATTGACATATAAATCCCTCCTTTAATAATATTAAATATAA
>DKLE01000055.1 GCA_002455605.1 Firmicutes bacterium UBA6648 | reverse complement strand
GCCCGCCTTTGGCTGTGGAATCACATTCACAATTGCATCATCATTGGCTATCTCTTTTTCAACGATAAGAGCCCTGTTCAGGTGCTCACAGCACTGTGCCGCAAGGTAAATTCCCTTTGAATTTAATACCTCATATATACCGTCAAAAATAGCTTTTGCCACTTCCGGATTAGAATTGCTGCCTATTTTACATCCTTCAACCTCACTTGAAGAACATCCGATTACCACAATTGAGTGCTTCTGTAATTTAGCTTCTTCACACAGCTGTTCAGCAGCTGCCCTTGCTTGGTTTTTAATCTGTTCTAACATATTCTTCCCTCCCATATATGATTAAGTCACATTATTTACCGTTTCCTACTATATAGTATACCACAGAAAATTTTATTTTCTCATAACTTTATAGGTTGCAGATGCAGTCACAGCTATTTGCTCACAGCCTTTTGCTCTGGCCCCTCCGTTCAAAATCAATAAGGAGCGGCCTGAAGACACTAGCTGTGCTTTTATACAGATTCTGTCGTTGAAAGAAATGGGCTGCAAATAATTCATATTCATGTTCACAGTGGGTGCAAAAAATCCCCCTAACTGCCAACATATACAATTGGCAAACAATCCTAAGGATAAATCCATCATTGCTGCGGTAATTCCTCCGTGCAAAATGCCTTTGGGGTTCATCTCCCACTCCAGAAAAGGCAATTCATAAGTTACGGTTCTCTCTTTCGCATCACATTCAACAAACTGAATTTCCAGCATATCATTTAAACGCCCCGGCTGCTCTTTTATTTTTTCAATTGCAAATTTCATATTCTTTTCTAAATCCTGCTGTTGAAAAAGCTCATCAATTGTCATAAAGTACTCCTAATTCACGTTTACTATATTTTTATTATGATCATTGTAATTATTTGGCATTTATAGTCTATCACATATAAATACTTCCATCAATTATATAATTTGTTTTTTAATATTTTGTGAAATGTGTTATAATAGAGTTTGTATGTTTCTTAAGATAATTGTCTAATAAATAGAAGCGAGGTCTGTATTATGTATAAATGTACCTTAAATATAGCTATATATAGTAATGATGATTCCATTTTTAATATACTGACGACTATTCACCCACTGGATAAATTTGAACATATCATTAAGAAATATGACAAAATAACAGAAGCCAAACTTGAAAACAAGGATATTATTATTTTTGATATCCCCTTTACGCCTTCTGATATAAATGACTGGCATACACGAAAAAAAGCGGATGCCCTGCTTATCGTGTGTGCCGATAGCACCAGTATGAAATCACTAACCTCAGAGGAATTTAACATAATAGATGATATTTGGGCAAAACCGTTCAGGGATAACCTAATTTCTTTTTATTTTAAAAAACTTCAAAACCAGATTAAACAAACAAAAGATTTTAAATTGACCCAAAATTATTTAGATACTACTATAGACAGTCTTCCTGATTTAATTTGGTACAAAGATATAAGAGGTGCTCATTTAAAGGTTAATCAAAGCTTCTGCAATACAGTAGGAAAAACTAAGGAAGACATAGCGGGACGGGGGCACTATTACATTTGGGGACTTGAGCCGGAAGAATACGAAAAAGGCGAATACGTCTGCCTGGAAACAGATGAAATAGTTTTAAGAGAGACAAAAACATCTTTGTTTGATGAGAAAGTAAAATGCATTAATGAAATGAGGCAATTCAAAACTTATAAGTCTCCCATATTTGATGATTCCGGTGAAATCATTGGAACAGTAGGCATTGCACGTGATGTCACTGATCTGACTAACATACAGATTGAATTGGATATTTTAATACAAAACATGCCTTTTGCAATTCTGATTACCGATAAAAATCGAGTTATTCTAAATGCGAACAGCAGGTACTTAAATTTGTTTTCATTAAATAAAGCAGATATCATCGGTATATCCTTAAATACTTTGAGTGAAAAATATATAGACATTATTCAAAAAGAACACTGGAAGATTCAGCGAACAAAACGAGGTATCTATTTGCATGGACATAATAAAATTTTTAAAATACAGAAAGAAAAATTAATTGATATTTTTGGAGAAATATCCGGTTATATATTTTTGCACATCGACGTTACTTTTGAAGACAATTATGAGAACAAGCTTTTGCAGGCTGCGAACACTGATTTTCTCACACAATTAAATAACCGGCGAAGCTTAAATGATTTTCTTGCACAGAAACCCAACCTTCACCAAACTGCTTTGATGCTCATCGACCTGGATGATTTTAAAAATATTAATGATCAATATGGACATGCGGAAGGCGATCACCTTCTTGTGGATTTTTCCAAAATTCTTTTAAATATTTTTCCTAGTAATAACATCTTTCGCTTAGGGGGAGATGAGTTTTTGATTATATTTACAGATATTATCCAGCAGTCAGCTATCCAGGAAGCCGCACAGACTGTAATTGATCAGTTTCAAGCTAAAATAAGTCAATCAGATGTTTTAGAAAAGGTATCGGTCAGTATTGGTATTGTCATTAATACAGACAACCTTTCGGATTTTAATGATTTATTCAAACGGGCTGACGTTGCTTTATATCATTCCAAGCACTTAGGTAAAAGCAGATATTCACTCTGGAATAAAATGATTATATCGTAAAATAATATATTATAAAAAGAATCTTTAAAATAAAGATTCTTTTTTATTTGTAAAATTATTCTTGCATAATACAATAAAATAGTTATAATAATAATATAATATAGTTTTAAAAATCATATTACAGTATATTGATTATTATTAAAGTGAAAAGGAGATTTTATATGTCTGTATACAAAAAGTTTATGAATGCCAGAGACCCTTTGAGCAGCTTCACTCATTTTATAGGTGCCTGCTTGGCTGTACTGGCTACGCTCTTTCTTATAGGAAAGTGTATCTATCTTGAAGGAACCAGCGGATTAACGGTAGCAAGTGCTGTTATTTTTGGATTATCGATGATTTCACTTTACAGTACCAGCTCTATCTATCACTTTGTTAAAGTTCCGTCCGATGTTCTTGTTCGCATTCGCAAATTGGATCATTCTATGATCTATGTTTTAATTGCAGGAACCTACACGCCTTTAGTCATTGGGTTTATGGAACCAAAGCGTGCACTTCTGTTCATGTCCGTTATCTGGGGAGTGGCTCTCCTTGGAATTATTATAAAGGTTTGTTGGCTTCATGCTCCCAGATGGCTCTATACCTCCCTCTATTTGCTGATGGGCTGGGCTATTGTATTTGACCCCAATTTTCTTAAGAGAATTCCCATTGGTGCAGTTGTGTTAATTGCCCTGGGCGGTATTATGTACTCCATCGGTGCCGGCTTTTATATTGCTAAGAAACCCAATTTCAGCAAATTATTTGGTTTTCATGAGATTTTTCATGTCTTTGTCATTCTGGGAACTGCATTTCAATTTACAGCCATATTTGCTTATGCAATATAAGATTCTTAACTGCTGTAAAGCTAAAAGGCTGCCGCAATTTTAAATAATAAATCGCGGCAGCTTTTTATAAAGTAAATTGATATTGTCCATCTTCTTTAATGCCATAATAATCAGCGAAAGATGTTTTAAAAATATCTTTTTTCTTCTTTAAAA
>DKLE01000014.1 GCA_002455605.1 Firmicutes bacterium UBA6648 | reverse complement strand
ACAAAATAATAATAAAAATCAAACAGGTGTATCTGTTAAAGGAGTGGATAATCTGCTGATTCGGTTCTCCAAGTGCTGTAACCCTGTTCCAGGAGATGAAATTGTAGGCTTCATTACAAAAGGCAGAGGAATATCGGTGCATAGAAAGGACTGTGTAAATATATTGACTATGCCGGAAATCGAAAGAAATCGTTTCATTGAAGTGGAATGGGATGCCAATGAAGACAGTAAGTCCTATAATGCGGATATTTGTATTTTGTCCGAAGATCGGAAAGGCCTTTTTTCCGACCTTTCAAGAGTCTGTGAGGATATGGATGTTCATATTACAGGTGTTAATGCAAAAAGTGCTAAGGATCAAATTATCAATATTACAATGACATTATCTATTTCCAATACGAATCAGATGGAAAAGGTTTTACGCTCATTGAGGAGTGTACCAGGTGTAGCAGATGTTTATAGAGCAATCACCTGACACTTGTTTGAGATAAAAATATTATGTAAATCATATAAGGAGAGGCAGCATGAGAGCCGTTGTACAACGAGTAACAGAAGCTGACGTAACTGTTGACGGAAAAGTTACAGGAGCGATAGAAAAGGGCTTTGTGGTGCTTTTAGGCGTGGAAGAAACCGATGATATAAATGATGTCAGCTATATTGCCGATAAGGTTTCCGGCTTAAGAGTATTTGAAGATGAGAATGAGAAAATGAATTTATCATTAATGGATGTAGGCGGACAGATTCTGGCCGTTTCTCAGTTTACCTTATTGGGAGATGCAAGAAAAGGAAAGAGGCCGAGCTTTTCGAAAGCTGCCCGGTCGGAAAAGGCGAAAGAACTATATGATGAATTCGTAAGACAAATAAAAGAAAAAGGTATTTTTACAGGTGAAGGTGTTTTTCAAGCGGATATGCTTGTGAGAATTAACAACGATGGACCAGTAACCATATTGCTTGACAGCAAAAAAATATTTTAGAAGGTGGGGAATCTATGCAAATCAATTGTATACCAAGCGGAGCATTGGGTGTAAACACATATTATGTAAGAGATGAAAATACCAATAAGGGTTTTATTGTGGATCCGGGCGGTTTCAGTCCGAATATGGAAAATTTAATTAAAAAAGATCGTTGTGATATTGAATATATTATTTTGACACATGGACATGGGGATCATATAGGCGGTGTTAAAGATTATCTGTCTTTATTTCCAAAGGCTAAACTCGTGGCTTGCATTCATGAGAAAGAATTTCTTGCAAATCCAAGACTAAATATGTCCAGAGATTGCTGTGGCATGGATATCGGCCTGGACGCAGATGTTTGGGTAAATGATAATGATACCATGAATATAGGCGAAATGGAGCTTAAATTTCTATATACGCCGGGGCATACTCCCGGAGGAATGTGTATCCTAGTTGAAAATATATTGTTCAGCGGTGATACGCTATTTCAGCAGTCCATCGGCCGAACTGATTTTCAGGGAGGTTCCTTTCCTCAGTTAAAAAACGCTATTCATACGAAATTGTTTACTCTGCCTGACGATACAATTGTTTATCCGGGACATATGGGTTCTACCAGCATCGGATTTGAAAAGAGGAATAATCCATTTGTATAAAATAGTATTAAACGGGATAACAAATAAATATGAATATGATGAGCTGATAAAAGTATTTCTTAGACCGGAGGAATACTCTTTACTTTGTGATTCTGATGGGAAGAATCTTTCAATTACTCTTCAGACAGAAGATGATAATTTTGCACAAGTATTAGAATTTAACGAAACTGAAAAAAATATCCTCAAACAGGCTATCTATCAAAAACTATGTGATTTGACAGAAAAAAAGCCTGAATGGGGGATACATACTGGAGTAAGACCAGTAAAATTAATAGGGGAACTCTTTAATAAGCTAGGATCTATGGACGCTGTTATAGATAAGCTTAAAAATTTTTATCTTTTTGATGATGAAAAAATTGCCTTAATATGCAACACGTACCATATACAGCAGAAGGTATTAAAATCACCTGTGCTAAATGAAGTGGGGCTTTATGTGGGGATCCCTTTTTGCCCGACCAGATGCTTATATTGCTCCTTTACTTCCAACCAATCCGATTCTGTTCAGATACAAACCTATATGGAAGCCTTGCATAAAGAAATCAGGCATACCGGGAAAAAAATGGCTGAAATAGGAATGTCTCCGGAATCCATCTATATCGGCGGAGGAACACCCACCACCCTTTCTGCGGAGCAGCTGGACCGATTACTGGATGAATTGCACAAGGCTTATGATTTCAGTAAAGTTCGGGAATTCACAGTAGAAGCGGGCCGTCCGGACACCATTACCATGGAAAAACTAAAGGTATTAAAAAAACATGGTGTTGAAAGGATCAGTATCAATCCTCAGACCATGAAAGAAAAAACATTACAATTGATTGGGCGTTCTCATAACAGCAAGGATATTTTGAGTGCGTTTCATATGGCACGGGAAGTTGAAATCCCTATTATTAATACGGATATTATTGCCGGTTTACCGGAAGAAACCACAGCAGATTTTGAACATACAATTGATACATTAATCGGACTTGGGGCAGAAAATATTACCGTACATACCCTAGCAGTAAAACGGGCTTCCAGATTGATTGATGTGGACAGTGAGTTTCACTATAAACAAGCGCTTATCGTGAAAGATATGCTGGCTCTATCCAAGGACAGGCTTTACCAAAATGATTACAATCCTTATTATTTATACCGGCAGAAACATATGGCAGGAAGCCTGGAAAATGTGGGCTATGCCAAAACCGGCTGTGAGGGTATTTATAATATAAGAATCATGGAAGAGCATCAGACGATTGTTGCATTGGGAGCGGGAGGAATATCAAAAGTTTATTATCCTTTAGAAAACCGTCTGGAAAGAGTGCCGAATGTATCAAATTTTGAAATTTATATATCTAGATTGAACGAAATGTTACAGAGAAAAGATGACAATTTATTTAGGAGGTAGTTTTAATGTTGACAAATGCACCGAAGGGTACAAAAGACGTTATGCCAAATCAAGTGTATAAATGGCATTTTGTCGAAAAGGCTTTTGCTGAGATATGTCAGAAATATGGCTTTAAAGAAGTGAGAACACCTATTTTTGAGCATACTGAATTATTTACCAGGGGTGTT
>DKLE01000243.1 GCA_002455605.1 Firmicutes bacterium UBA6648 | reverse complement strand
ACTAATCCACAGTATCTAAAAATAGCATAGCTCATACCTAAGAAAAGGTAAAGAAAAGCTATGACTATATAATACAAGGAGGATATTCATGGATTTCAGAAATGAGTACAAAAATAAGCTTCGTACACCGGAAGAGGCCGTAGAGGTTGTAAAGAGCGGTGATTGGATTGATGTGTCGGTTTCTCTTGGATTTCCTTCCCTTCTGGATTCTGCTCTTGCTAAAAGGAAAGAAGAACTGACAGAGGTTAAGGTAAGGGGTTATCTGGTGCTGCAGCCTATTCAGATGGTAGAACAGGATCCGGAGAGAAAACACTTTATTTATAACAGCTGGCATTGCTCCGGTTATGAAAGAAAGCTTTGTGATAGGGGGCTTTGCAATTATATTCCCATGATTTATAGAAATGTTGCGGAATATTACAGAAGATATCTGACTGTCAATGTGGCAATGATGGCTGTAACTCCAATGGATAATCACGGTTATTTCAACTTTTCGGTAAACAATGCTACGGCACGGGCAACTATGGATGCCGCAGATGTTATTATACTGGAAGTAAACGAAAATCTGCCGAGAGTTTTTGGCGGACGTGAAGAAATGATACATATTTCAGAGGTGGATTTTATTGTGGAAGGTCCTCATGAACCGCTGCCCACCCTGTCTGCGCCGCCAGTCACGGAGAACGACCATAAAATTGCAAAATATATAGTGGAGAAAATGGTTGATGGCTCAACGATTCAGCTGGGAATAGGCGGCATGCCTAATGCGGTAGGAAAGATGATCGCAGATTCGGATCTGAAGGAACTTGGTATGCATACGGAATTAATGGTAGATGCTTATCTTGATATGTATAAAAAAGGAAAGCTTACTAACCGAAAGAAGAATATCGACGCAGATAAAGGGATCTTTGGATTTGCATTGGGATCACAGGAGCTTTATGATTGGGCCCGTGAAAATCCGGGGCTTGTAACGTATCCTATCAATTATACAAATGCCCCGGAAATAATTGGCCAGCTGGACAATTTTGTTTCCATTAATAATTGTATAGCGGTGGACTTATATGGACAGATTTGCTCGGAAAGTGCAGGGACCAGACATATAAGCGGAACCGGCGGTCAGCTGGATTTTCTTACGGGAGCATTCATGTCAAAAGGAGGCAAGGCTTTTATCTGTATGACTTCATCCTTTACGGATAAGGATGGACAGATTAAGTCCAGATTTTATCCTACTTTTTCAAAAGGGGATATCGTTACCAATCCAAGAAGTCAGGGATTTTATCTGGTCACCGAGTATGGCATGATCAATCTGGCAGGGAGAAGTACTTGGGAAAAAGCAGAAATGATTATTTCCTTAGCTCATCCGGAGCATAGAGAGCAGCTGATTCAAGCCGCAGAAAAGCAGAAAATATGGATAAAATCAAATAAAAGATAAAGAAAAGCATTAAAAAAGCTGCTCAAATACGGCATGTTGAGCGGCCTTTTTAATTGAATTACCTGTATCTACTTTTTTACGTCAAGAAATAAAGAATTATGACAATTGATTACGACCATATTGTAGTATTTGATCATGTGATGATCTTCTTTGTTAAGTTTTAAAGCATTTATAAAATTATCATTCTCTTCTAGTATTTCTTTGGAGATTAAAGTTTTTATTGCGATTGGTGCAAAAAATGGGTTACTGCCTATTCCTGCCATCAGGCCTACTGCCGGTGAACTGGCATGCATAGGATTCAATATGCATATGTACATTTTCTCAGTTGCATTGATTTGATTGGTAAGATAGAAATGGGTAATTGTGTCGTAGGGTTTCATGGTACCGGCAAATATGTAAT
Organism: Firmicutes bacterium UBA6648; assembly: GCA_002455605.1. Lineage (GTDB taxonomy): Bacteria > Bacillota > Clostridia > Peptostreptococcales > Anaerovoracaceae > Aminipila. Next base: position 944 of record DKLE01000243.1, on the reverse strand, counting down.
GGCACTTTTCCAGATGATCGAAAGTGTCAAGTCCATTATACAGCATAACCATGACATCCCTGGAGTTGTCTTGAGTTGGGGTAAGGCATATTAAGGAACGGACTACTTTTTTAATTCTGCCGTCATAATAGTACATGTAATACTTATGTTTGTTAAAATAAGTGTTTTTGGGCAGAATTTCCGGTTTTATGTTCGGAGATTCATAATCGATTAGATGCACTAGTTCTATTTCTAAGGTATTTGCAATATCCAGTAAAGTTTCAATATCAATAGTTATTGTTCCGTTTTCATATTTGGATAAAGTGGCTTTGCTTTTGTTAATCATTTGTGAAAATTGCTGAATGGTAAGACCGCGGCTTTTTCTGTATTTTTTAATTCTTTGCCCTACATGTTGAGAAATTTCACTCATAATTATCACTTCCATATAAAAGATATTTCATATTCTATAGAAAAGTCTGACACCCGTCAATAAAAAGTTTCTTACAAAGATAATTATTTAGGTAAATACTCCTTTTTAAAATATTAGAAAATTTAAACAATTAGGCAGAAGGGAAAAATGATATTGAAAAGAGACTTAAAGGGAAAGAGGTTTCTTATAAGGAAACTCCTCTAAATTGACTTGCATTCGTACTTTTTTGTAAGATAAATGAAACATAAAGGTTTATCAATTTAGATTTTATAATCAAAATCGCAAAAAGGAAGTGAAAAGGTTTGGGTAAAGGTAAATTATTATTAAGAACTAATAGATGTAAAGGATGTGAGCTGTGTATATCGGTCTGTCCGAAGAAAATATTAGAGCTTGATAAAATTCATGTCAACAGCAAGGGCTATCATCCCATACATATAACTAAACCGGAAGAATGTATCGGATGTGCAAGCTGTGCATTAATGTGTCCTGACGGCGTTATTAATGTTTATACGGAATAGGAGGCAGCAAAAATGAA
>DKLE01000096.1 GCA_002455605.1 Firmicutes bacterium UBA6648 | reverse complement strand
CAAATCTCCGCGCTCGTATCAAAATAAAAATACCACCAATACGGTGGTATTTTTATTTTTTTGATCAACTCATGGTTCTTGAAGCCGAAAGAGCGGCCGCAGACCGTTGCTTTCCGTGCTTATTCCTCGGACCTGACTTCAACATGCTCTATCTCACCGGGCTTGACTACGTCAGATTGCTTTTTCTTCAACCATATCAGAATACCGGAACCTATCAGCAATGCGATATAGGATAAGCTTGCCAAATAGTATCCAAACTTGAAATCAACATCTAACATATACTCTTCTACGATTTTCGTTATTCTGGAATGTAACGTGAGAAGTATACCGATATTAATTACAGACATCAATCCTATACCTAATTCTACAAAGAATCCCTTTTGCAGCTTTTTTATGAATAATAAAGCTGCTATTATGATGGGAAAAACTGCTAAAAGGATGCATAGCAGATTTCCGTCAATATGTTCTTCCATGACATCAAAGCCAAAGGATAGTTTTGCCCCATTCAATTCGATACTGTTAGCCCCACAGGATACGACACATATTGGAAGGAAAAAACATATCTCGGCGAGTATTGCAAAAATCTTCAATCCCAAGTGTGCCTTTTTGGAAGTCCCGTTTGAGGTAGATTCTTGTGCCGTAACAGTTCCAATGAGACCGCTTTTTATAATACCGCTGCTTCTTACCATAGCTGCTTTACTGTTTACATATGTTATTGCACTGGCGGAGAATTCCTTTATCTTGTTCAAATCTATAGCCCCGATGCTTTCCCCTTTCAAAGCGGTCATTCTGTTTTTGCCCAACAGGATGGCAGAAATTGCGATAACAGCCACAAGAAGCAAAGTTAACAGTAGCAAAACATAATTAAAACTGGCTGTAGTAAATGTGACGTTAAAACTTCCGTCTGAGGAAGATATTTTATAAGCATGGTTTGAAATTTCTACATTGGCGTCATGGTCTGCCACCTTGTCGATTTTCTCCCCAAAACCAGTTTTGACCTCATAATTGACATTGTTTTCATTACAAGTAATAAAATTGTTTAAATTGATGGTTTCATTAAATATTCCTGACTTATGGAACTTAAAGAATCCCTCTTCCTTAAAGTATTCTATTGTGTTATCGATTCCCAACAGATTACCCATGGTTTTATTGACATCCTCTTTATTTCCGCTGATTGTAATCGTAATAACAGCTTGCGAAGTTCCGTCATTTTTATAGTCTATTTCTGCCCCATTCTTTGAGTAGACTTTAAGATTCTCCATGATCGCTTCCTTGTGGGAATCAGTTGGCTGCGGGGCTATGTTTAGCACAATTGACTTGGTAATCTTTGAATTTTTAAGTTTTGTGCTTATATCGATTTGCTTTGCAGTATATTCTGTTTCTGATGAAACTTGTATGTAATCGGCACTGTATTCGCTGATAATTGTAGAACGATAATCCGGATATTGGGATTCCGAAAGAACGGCATTAATAAATTGGCCGTTAGATAAGTATTCTACCTTTTGTACCCCTTTGTCTGTTTTACTTATATAATAATTCAGCATGATTTCTCCGGAACCGGAGCCTGCATAGGAGCTCAAATCCAGGTATTCCGTATAGCCTGTTTTGATACTAAACGGCTTTTGGTTTTCGGAGCTGGAATTGTTCTTCTTACTATCAGTTTTGGTTTTGCCTGCCGCAGCGGACGGTGATGTACTGCTTTTAATGGTGTAAGAATCAGAATCAAGTATCGTCTTCATTTTCTCTTCCAGCATTTTGAGAGTAACGTCTTCCAACGAAAAAATAATGGACACTTCAGAGCTGCCTTGGTCTACTTTATAGGTGCATCCCTTCGGCACATTTCCGGATACATATTTCTGGATCGCATCTTTTTTGATTAGCCACTCTTCTTCTGGAATCCTGATATGAATGCTGCGATTGAAGGTATCAGCAGTAAGAATATCAGTATAAACATCAATGCCGTTTACCTTGGTAAACGCAATATCCGAAACAGCAATCTGATAATCTGCAACGGGATAGGTCTTGCCGTTGGCATATACTGTAGAACCGTTATTGCTGAAAATGTCATAATTGGATATAACCTTATTTTCCTTTAACGTACTGCGGAACCAATCCAGCAATTCCTCGCTGGAGAAGTCTTCTTTCACTACTGTGCCGGAAGAAAAAACCGTGTCAGGCATTACCATATTCACCTTTGCCTCTTTCCCTAAGATAGCGCCGACTTTCTTGGCATATTCATCCCGATCTTTAAAGTTGATCGTAAAAGTATATTTATATAATTCGCTTTCTTCCTTGAATTCAAAATTCATTTCCGGAGGACAGTCTGCCTTGATGAGGCTTGTTACTTCGCCGATGCTCTTGCTAGAATTGCTTTCAAAACTACTTTTCGTAAGCTCTAACAGAATCACTCTGGATCCTGAAAAATCGTCGTTGATGTTCAAATCCGTTTTTAATTGAATTTGCTCCTCACAGCCAGTCAGTATAAAGGCGAAGCTTATTGTTAAAATTATTGCTGCAATTGTTTTTTTTAAATATCTCATTTCAGATTACCTCCTAAAAATTACTCCATAATATACCATTGTCCATCTATTTTCTTTAACACCACTTTTTCAAATGAACTATCGTAAAGGCTCTTTCCCCTATACAAAATCATATAGACCTCAGCATATGCTTCATCTTCATTTGTTTCAACACTCTTAACGACGATGTCAATGCTGACTCTGCCATCGTGTTCGACTCCTGCGGCCAATCCGAACATAGACGATAATAATTCGTCAACATCAGTACCCACAACGGAACTTGCCAGACCACTGATTCCTTTATATAAGGTTTTCGCTTCGGGATCGACACAATCAAGCACCCCATCCAGATCACCTTTATTAAAGCTCTTTTCAAAATTCTCAAGAGTTTTTTCGGGAGTATTGACAGCATGAGCGAAGCCGATACCGCTTATGCCCATTACGACAACGGCAATTGCCGCGATCAGCTTAGATACCCCTATGCTTCCAGCAGCTTTCGCGGCTGCTCCAATGGTAGCCTTTATACTAGTTTCGGTAGCTTCGACAGCGGTAATTTGAGCCGCTTCCGTCAAAGAATCTGACGATAAGTTTCTTAATTGATCCGCTGGCTTTATAATTCTATCAACGAGGACTCCGGCCGAGTCTGCAGACATTGCATATACTTCGTCGTAACCCTTCATGGAAAGCAACAACAATGGAGTAAGCGCATGTAATCTGATGTTGTGTTTCTCCTCATAATTCACCAACTTGTCTTTCATAGCTAAACGACCATAATGAAGTCTTGTCTTAACGGTATTTTCAGAGCATTCCATCATCTCTGCAATATCTCTGATATTCATTTCATCGTAGTAGTAGGCGATGATGCTCAACTTCTGGACCATCGGAAGGTCTTCTACAATTCCTCGGATTATAGCTTTCACTTCGCTGATATCGTACGCCTCCTCTGGTACTGATGAATCATCTGTCTCTTCAAAGTTTTCTATCAGGCTTTCGTATTCTTCATCCAAGATTACCGCAGAATCACCTTTTCTGAATTTCTGCATGGCCAAGTGAAACAGGATTTTCTTAGCCCATGGAATAAATTTATCGATGCTTTGAAGATTTTTTATAGACTTCATAATTTCTACGTATGTCTCTTGCAGTAAATCTTTTGCATCGTTTTCGTTTTTCATGATCGATATGGCATAGAAATACAATTTTTGCTGTGTTTGATAGTAAATGTCTTCAAATACCGACTGATTCCCAGCTTGCAATTCCGATACTAAATCTGATAAATTTTTTTCTTTCATGTAGATACCTCTTTCTTCTATTCTGATTATGCTTGCTAAAAATTGTCATGGTTTTATGACTCTATTACTTGGTGGAGGTTTTTATCTTAAAGGTTCAATTATTTTATAAATTTTTTATTCATATTCTGCTTTATCAGCAGTTTTTATTAATAATATTTTGTTTTTTACATATTTTGATTATATTTTCCATAATACAACAAATAATCCCAAATTTCAACAATCAATAGTCCAATTAGCAGGTTAGCGACGACTGTTAAAATTTTTTAAAAAGGCCTTGCAAAATTTTTTTAATCAACTTATCCTTTATTTTAAGGATATCCTTTATTACTTAAAGAAGGAAATTGATTAATGAATCAAGAAAAAATTGAAAAGCTTGGAAAAATAATAAACAATGACTATAGCAATATCGCGGGCATTATTGTACAAAAAAACGGCATAAGATTATATGAAAACTACTTTAATGGATATCTCCCCGATAACGCAGTTCATGTATTTTCGGTGACGAAAAGTGTTTTTTCTACGTTGATTGGTATCGCCATTGATAAAGGCTACATCAAAAATATAGACCAGAAGGTATTGGACTTTTTCCCTGCTTACACCGTTAAGGCTAGTGAAAAAACAATACAGGGTGTTACCATTAAAAATTTGCTTACCATGACGGCTCCCTATAAATATAAGACGGAACCATACGAGAAGTTCTTCACAAGCAAGAATCCGATTCAGGATGCGCTTGATTTATTAGGCGGAGATGGAACTATCGGAGAATTTAATTACTCTGCCATAGGAGGAACTCACATTTTATCAGGTATTCTTGCAAGGGCGACGAATCAGCCAGTACTTGATTTTGCTGCAAAAAATTTATTTTCGCCGCTAGAGATTAATGTTACACGCAATGTGGTATTACGTAATAAAGAAGAGCATATCACTGTTATGAACGATAAAAATACCAATGGCTGGGTTGTTGACCCACAAGGAATAAACACGTCAAGCTGGGGCCTTTTCCTAGTGCCTGGGGATATGATAAAATTAGGTCAATTGTATTTAGACGGTGGAATGTGGAATGGAGAACAAATTGTATCGGCTGAATGGATAACTGAAAGCACAAATGAGTATAGCCGATGCGTCCAATGGGGCAATCTGGCCTACGGCTATCTTTGGTGGCTCATTGACGGGGATAGCTATGCGGCTTTAGGCGACGGAGGCAATGTAATCTATGTCAATATAAGGAAAAAAATTGTGATTTCCATTGCTTCACTTTTCGTACCGAATGCTAAGGATAGAATCGAGCTTATCAAAAAATATATCGAACCAGTTTTTATGAATTAGTTATAAGCAATCCCCATTATCGGGGACATTATGAGCATAATAGAAATGGAATGCCTGCATCTGTTAGTCCGAATGATACAACGTTATCAGCCTAAAGCAGATGTAGGCTTGTACCTATTTTAGTTTGATTTTTTATGCTATACTTTTAATGTTCTTATTTTTTAAGTATAATAAGAAATATTTTTAAAGAAGTTGTTAAATGGATATCGACTTTCTATTTTTTTTATGCTATAGTACATGAGGAAGAAAAAGTTATTCTATGGGGCGTTAGCGCAGCTGGGAGCGCACCACACTGGCAGTGTGGGGGTCAGGGGTTCGAATCCCCTACGCTCCACCAAAAAGATCCGAAAACCTTCAAATTCAATGGTTCTCGGATCTTTTATTGTATTTTTAACTATGGAATGTTGGCATTTTATTAAACTATAAAAAAAGAGGGATTTACCCTCTTAATCTTCATCTTTTATTTTTGTTCGAGAAATTATATGCGCAATTCCTATACAAATGAATTCCGATGTTAGAAAAAATCTAGAATACTCCGGTATAACAAATATAGAGATAAAAAATAATATGATCGGGGCAATGCATAGTGTAAATGCTATGTTTTGCCATCTCTTTTTCATAATCCCCCCTGCCTTTCCCTATTCAGGCGATTATATCCTTTTTCCGAGAGACTGCTTACCTGTATCAAGGTTTCTTTTAGTTCTGGTGATGGTCGAAAATAATCCCCTGGAAAATCAATTACCAAACTCGTCCGCAACCTGAAGCATACCATTTAGCTTAGTATCTTTCCCCTGCAGATTAATGGCCATAAAATTTTCATCTGGTACCTCAATATCCGTTTGGATACCAAATAGGCTGGCCGAAACATATCCGAAACGGGGATAATAATGAGCATGGCCGAATAACACCGAAAATTCATATCCCAGTTCTCTTGCAATACGATGACCTTCTGCAATCAGTTTGCCTCCGATTCCGCAGCTTTGTAAAGCAGGTATTACAGAAAGAGGTGCCAATACCAATTGCGTGGTTCCGCTTACCTTTGCTTTAGTAAAAAGAATGTGTCCTACAATTTCTCCGTTTCTTTCTGCTACCAGGGAAAGCTGTGGAACAAATGTATGGCTGTTTCTAAGACGGTTTACTAAATTCTGCTCGTCACCATTTGTATGCTCTGCCTTGTCAAAAGCACTTTTCACCACTTGATATACCTTCTCATAGTCCTCTTCAAGTTCTTGCCTGATTTTAATCTCCATTCCAAAACCTCCTGTTTTGCGTTTTATTCTTTCGTTAATTATAACACAACCCTTGATTTATTTACCAATCAAGGGTTGTAATGAAATGGATTTTTTATTGCAAAAAAACTGACCTTAACCAATAATAATCTATTGAAAAGGTCAGTTTTACTGTTAACGTTTCGTGTTCGGACCCATACCCTCTTTTTTCGAGTTATGTCCTAGATTTTGATGCTTAACGCTCCCCGGCGGCAGATTTCCGTTCTTCACCAGTTCTTCCGCATATCTTTCATTGCTGAACCAAAGATCTTCTCCCTCCGGTTTGAAATCACCTGAGTTTTCCATATTTGAAGTTTCCCATAAATTATCTAGCTCTTTCAAAGAATTCACCTCCCTTACAAGGTTTATTCTTTCCTGCCTTCTGAAAATTATAGGTGAAAGATAACTGGTATCCGTTATTTTCTGATTATAATGTCACTTCTTCCCGGTCCGTTTGATACCATTGTAATAGGAACGCCGATTTCTTTTTCTATTTCTTTTACATAATTCTGGCATTCTGATGGCAGTTTATCAAAATCTCTTATGCCTCTGATATCGCAGTTCCAGCCCGGCAGCTTCCTGAGAATCGGTTTTGCCTTATACAGCTGAGTGGTATTCGGGAACTCTCCAGTAACTTCCCCGTCAATTTCATATCCTACACAAATTGGAATTTCCTCTAAATATCCCAATGGATCCAATACGGTAAGGGCAACCTCTGTGGCTCCCTGCATACGGCATCCATATCTTGTGGCAACCGCATCAAACCAACCCACACGCCTAGGCCTTCCTGTAGTTGCGCCATATTCGCCGCCGTCACCTCCGCGCTTTCTAAGTTCTTCTGCTTCTTCTCCAAACAATTCACTTACAAACGCCCCTGCGCCCACTGCACTGGAATACGCTTTAACCACTGTAATAACTTCTTTGATTTCATAAGGCGCAATTCCTGCTCCGATTGCTCCGAATGCGGCTAAGGTTGAGGAGGATGTAACCATGGGATAAATACCGTGATCCGTATCCTTAAGGGCTCCCAGCTGTCCTTCCAGAAGGATTTCCTTCCCTTCTTTGATGGCGTTATAGAGATATGCGGAAACATTGCAAACATACGGACGCACCATCTCTCTGTACTCAATCATCGTTTGATAAAGCTCATCCTTATCAATAGCAGGCTTGTGGTACAAGTGTTCCAATATAATGTTCTTCTGTTCGCATACGTTATCTATTTTTTCTCTCAATGTCTCTTCATCGAAAAGTTCATTTACCTGAAATCCGATTTTAGCATATTTATCGGAATAACAAGGTGCAATTCCTGATTTTGTCGATCCAAAAGATTTGCCTGCCAGTCTTTCCTCTTCATATTCATCAAACAGGATATGGTATGGCATCAAAATCTGGGCTCTGTCTGAAACCAAAACTTTAGGCTTTGGTACACCCTGCTCTACTAAAGAATTAATTTCTTTTACTAAGTACGGGATATTCAAAGCCACACCATTTCCGATAACGCTTGTTGTATGATTATAAAAAACCCCGGAAGGCAATAGATGTAATGCAAACTTTCCATAATCGTTTACAATTGTATGTCCCGCATTGCTTCCTCCCTGGAATCTCACAATGATATCGCATTCCTTCGCCAGCATGTCTGTAATCTTACCTTTACCCTCATCGCCCCAATTAGCGCCTACTATTGCTTTTACCATAAAAACACCTTCTTCTTTCTTTTTATCAAATATTTTCAATTAAAAAAGCCGATTTAACCGGGAAATTATTCACCAGATTAAATCGACCTCTGGCTTGTGTCATAAGTAATTTAATGCCTAAAACACTAAACAGTTACTTCCCCTGCAATTCCTAATATATCTTTATTCTTATCAAGAATCGGCTTAATTATTTCTTCAATAAATTCAGCTGTCTGCTGCACGGCTCTTCCAACAAAGTTAGCAGGGTCCATAATGCTTTGCAGCTGTTCTATTGTCATATTAAATGCAGGGTCTTTCGCTATTCGCTCTAGTAAGTCGTTTTCTTTACCTTCAACCTTTACCATCTTTCCGGCTTCCATGGAGTGTTCTCTTATTTTTTCATGAAGCTCTTGTCTGTCTCCTCCTGCCTTTACTGCATCCATCAGGATGTTTTCAGTAGCCATAAAAGGTAATTCCTGCATCAGCCTAGCACGAATAACCTTCGGATAAACCACAAGTCCGTCGGTAATGTTTAAGTAAAGTTCTAATATTCCGTCTACCGCTAAAAAGCTTTCCGGAATGCTTATTCTTTTATTGGCGGAATCATCTAGGGTTCTTTCGAACCATTGGGTTGCCGCAGTTATTGCCGGATTGTTGGCATCTGCGATTACATAATTGGCCAGAGAAGCGATTCGCTCACTTCTCATTGGATTCCTCTTATATGCCATCGCTGAAGATCCTATCTGATTTTTTTCAAAGGGTTCTTCAATCTCTTTTAAATGCTGTAATAATCGGATATCATTAGAAAATTTATGTGCGCTCTGTGCTATTCCGCTGAGGACATTTAGCACTCTGCTGTCAATTTTACGGCTGTACGTCTGCCCCGAAACAGGATAGCAGGAATCAAATCCCATTTTCTTTGCTATCATGCCATCAATCTTCTTTATTTTTTCATGATCTCCGTCAAACAGTTCAAGAAAGCTGGCTTGAGTTCCCGTTGTTCCTTTTGAACCAAGAAGCTTCATAGAACCGATTAAATGGTCTAAATCCTCCAAATCCAGCACCAGATCCTGCATCCAAAGAGTCGCACGCTTTCCTACCGTTGTAGGCTGTGCTGCCTGGAAATGCGTAAATCCTAATGTAGGCATGTCCTTATATTCGCCTGCAAATTTCGCCAGCTTAGCGAGAACATTGATCAGTTTAGTTCTTAACAGCTTCAGTCCTTCTGTCATAATAATAAGATCTGTATTGTCTCCTACATAACAAGACGTGGCACCAAGGTGAATAATCCCCTTTGCATTGGGGCATTGCTGTCCGTAGGCATAAACATGTGCCATTACATCATGCCGTACGATTGCTTCTCTTTCCTTAGCCACGTCATAATTTATATCAAGCGCATGGGCTTTTAATTCATCTATCTGTTCCTGCGTAATGGGAAGGCCCAGCTCTTTTTCAGTCTCTGCAAGAGCGATCCAAAGACGGCGCCATGTGCGAAACTTCATCTCCGGTGAGAAGATATATTTCATTTCCTTGCTTGGGTACCGTTCTGATAAAGGGCTTGTATAGTTTGTTTTCATATATCATAATCCTTTCTTTACGCCATAGAAAATACAAATTACTTTTTGAACCCATATATTTTAACATCATACTTTTTTAATTACAAGGAGTTTCATATATCATTTCAATTAATTTTAAATTCGCTCCATTCCACAGCAGTCACAGTTCTCCAAGCCATGCTTGACCCTATCATGCTCTTCTGCTGCTTTTGCATTGTTCCAGTGATCCATGTTTCCCACTAAGTAACCAGTTATCCTTCTGATCCTGTCAAAATTTACATGTTCAAATTCATAATTCAAGTCAACAAATTCACCTTCTGCTTTTATCTCTAAACTTTCCAGCTTTCTGTTGTATTTATTCTGTAAATAATCCACATAAGCCTTTGCTTCTTTTTCATCCACATTTCCGGTAATTTTAATTCCCATAATAACTTCCTCCTATATATTTAACATTAAATTTATCATTATATAGTTATTATTTTACACCCAACAACTAGATATTGTATAGTCTATTAACAAAAAAACATAAAAAAACAAGGTGTTCATTCCTATGATACCCTTGTTTTCTATAGATAAACATATTAAGTATATTGATCAAGCTTCACAGGCT
>DKLE01000200.1 GCA_002455605.1 Firmicutes bacterium UBA6648 | reverse complement strand
ACGCTCTTCCGATCTTGACACCTGTTGATACTTATAATATGGTTAAAGAAATGAAAGAACGGTTAGGAGGTGCTCCAATTAGTACTCATCTGCATAATGACTTTGGAATGGCCACTGCAAATACCGTGTCTGCTGTTATGGCCGGAGCGGATCAAATCCAGACTACCATAAATGGCTTGGGAGAAAGGGCAGGAAGCCCTTCTTTGCAGGAATGTGTTATGGCAGTTAAGGAGCTTACAGAATATGATTTTAACCATATAAATACTCACATATTTAAAGAATTATCAAATATGATTATCAAATATTCTGGCGTTAATTTCAGTCCACTAATGCCAATCGTAGGGGAAAATGCATTTTCACATGAATCAGGGCTGCATGCCAGTGCAGTATTAAACGATCCCAAATCATATGAACCTTTTTCACCCGATCTTGTGGGAACACAAACAAAATTTATTATTGGAAAACATACGGGAAAAAATATTGTTAAGCATATTTTAGAAAAAACTTTTCATATTGACGAGATAAGTCAAGAAATGTTACAGAGTGTTGTAAAGGAAGTTAAGGAAAAGGGAAGTTCAGCAAGGCTTAACTATGATGATGTTTTTAAAATTTATAGTGATATAAAGAGGAGGAATGAAAATGTTTAGAGAAGCAATGAAAGAGGACGCAAAGGTATTTTATGAAATGTATGAGCAGTTAAGGGATCATGTTGAAAAAGGATGCGATAAACCAAGTTTACAAGAATATACGGAACTATTCAGCCGTCTTGTAGAAGATGAAAATTATAAAATGTGGAAGATTTTAGACGAAAATGAAAAGGTAGTGGGAGCAATAACTGCAAATATTAGAGAAAATCTGTTCCACTGTAAAAAAATTGTTTATGTTGATGAAATCGTTATCTCCGAAGAAAGCAGAGGAAAAGGCTTTGGAAAAAAAGGACTGGAATTTGTTGCAGATTATTATAAAAAGCAGGGGGATGTTGTTAAACTTGAACTTTCAACGGATTATCAAAATACGCCTGCCAGAGGATTTTATAGTCATATAGGTTTTGATGATTACGCTGCATTATACAAAATTAAGCTTCATAAATAGTTTAGATTAAATTTTGTAAATAGCTGGAAAAACAAGAATAGGAGAGTTATAATTAACTATGTTGAACCAAGATATTATGAGGGAGCATTATCTTTCAGGATTTATTTATGGAAATCAGTTTAACGGGCTTTCTGTAACAGGAGTAGAAGGAAACCGCATTCTTTTGGAAAAGGGACAAAGTCTTTTGGATTTTACGGGACAGCTGGGAGCAGTAATTTCGGGAAACGGAAATAAGTTCATCAACGCATACATACAGGAATCTTTGGATCGATACGGTTTTGTATGGGAAGAGTCTCTTAATGAATATAGAGAAGAGGCTGTCAGGTTAATTTTTTCAACTATTTTTAAAGATGAGGATTGGATTCAAAAAATCCGATTCTTTGTTACAGGAAGTGAGGCGGTAGAAGGTGCCATCCTGCTGGCAAAAGAAGTGACCAAGAGAGAGGTAATTTTGACTCACAATTATGCCTATCACGGTTGGACTGTCGAAGCAAGAAATTGTTCTGATTTTCCTGAGTTTGGAACTGTGGTGGATGCTCAAGGCAGTTATAAAAAAGCACCAAAAGATAAAACTGAGTTTTTTCAATATCCGTTTTGCTCTCAATGTCCTTTTAATAAAAATTATTGTGAATGTCAAGCGTCTAAAGAACTATTTTGCATTACAAAGCTGAGGGAAAAAATTTGCGAGATTGGACCGGATAATATTGCAGCGGTTTTTTGTGATTGTATTTTAGGATTGGCTGTTATAACTCCTCCAAGAGAATACATCAGGCAATTTAGGGCTTTAACTCAGGAATACGGAATCCTGTGGATTGATGATGAGATTTACAGCGGGTTCAGAACGGGACATTGGCTTTCGTATCAGCAATTTGAAGGAATTCATCCTGATATTGTTTGTTTTGGAAAGGGTATAAGCAATGGAACCTTTCCTGTGTCAGGGATCGGAATATCAAGAAAAATTTCAGAAATCTTAGAACTCTATAAATGGCAAATCTGTAGCTCTTTTTCATCTCATCCGGCCGGTATGGCAGCTATTTGCGGAAATTTAAAATACATTAAAGATAATAAGCTGATAGAGCATGCGAAAGAAAAAGAATCCATATTTTTTCAAAAATTGATGGAGCTTAAAGAAAAATATGAATGCATCGGAGACATACATGGCAAAGGTATGTTTTGGGGTGCTGAAATTTGCAAAATCGTTGATGGCAAAAACGTACCGATGATGAAGGAAGACAGAAAAATAGTACTGAGGAAAAATCAAGAATACCCACTTGGCGTTCTTAGAAAAATTTGCATTGAAAATGGACTTCTCATTGGTGGTTACGTCCCAAATACTATAAGAATAAGTCCGTCATTAACCTTTGAGGTCGACGAGATAAAAACAGCCTTTGAAATACTAGACAAAAGTATTGCACGATTTGAGCAAGAAATTAAAGAAAAAAACTGGTAGAATATTGTTTGTATGGAAATTCAGAAGGTGAAAGAATGGAAAGAAAAAAGATTACAAGTATTTTACAATTAGTGTTAGTCACGGTATTTTGGGGGATAGGCTTTCCGGCTATGAAAATAGTCTCAGGCAGTGTTACTCCTTTTTATCAGGTTGGAATCAGATTTTTTATAGCCACTGTTGTTTTAATTATACTATTTCATAGTAAATTAAGATATATTAATAGAAAACTGATAAAAGATGGACTTATTTTGTCGGGAATACTGTTTTGTACATATATTTTTGCAACGATAGGCATAGGATATACAACATCCTCAAGGGCTTCTTTCTTTTGTTGCTTAGCTGTTATTATAGTACCGTTTTTACTTTGGCTGGTTTGCAAAAATAAAATCAAAATAAAATCGGTAATCAGTGCAATTATATGCACGATTGGTTTGTTTGTCATCTCTTATACAAGTGATATGGGAATATCTTTTAATCTTGGAGATATTCTTTGCTTGATGTGTTCCGTATGTTCTGCAACGCATCTGATAACTACGGAAAAATTTATCAAGGATAATGATCCGGCTTTGCTGACATTGATTCAAATGGCCTTTATTTCCATATTAGGTTTGATGGTTGCTCTTTGTATAGAGGACTTTCCCGTTGAGATTAAAGAAACAAGTTTGTATGCATTGTTGTTTATAGGAATATTTGGTACGGCGCTGGGATTTTTCATGCAGACAAATGCACAGCAATATATAGACTCGACCCGAGTAGGAATTATCTTTTCCCTAGAGCCTGTAAATGGTGTTATAGCGTCATATATCCTTTTGGGAGACAGCATGGGAGCGAGAAGCATCATCGGAGGAATTCTGATTTTTGTCGCGTTAATTCACTCTGAAATTGATATTAAAAGCTTTGTAAAAAAATTAAAAAATGAACAGCAGGGTGATGAAGGCTTAATAATAGAAAGGGAAGAAATCAGTAATCTGGAAGAGGAATAACGAAATAGGGGAATGTTTGCGTTACGGTTAGCTGTTGATGCAATATAATTCATAATTTAGGTATGTCAAAAGGAACTAATATTAAGCTTTTGTGGCATACCTTCTTTTATTCTTACAAAGTTATTTTATCTGCAATTTGAAAAAATCCTAAACAGGGCTTATTTTTTTTGATATAATAGTAAAAATATCTATTGAAAGAAATGGATGGATAAGTAAGGAGAAGGACATGAGCTACAAAAAAGAGTTTATTGAATTTATGGTTAGAGCGGGTGTATTGACTTTTGGTGACTTTACTACAAAGAGTGGAAGGAAAACACCTTATTTTGTAAATACGGGGAATTACAAGACTGGAGCGCAGGCAGATAAGCTGGGATATTTTTATGCCAGCTGCATCATAGAAAACATGGAAAAAGGCATGATAAGTGAAAACATTGCTTCACTATTTGGACCGGCTTACAAAGGAATACCTATTTCGGTAGCAACTGCTATTGCTATGTCCAGAGAGTTTGATAGGGATATTAATTATTGCTTTAACAGAAAAGAAGAAAAGGATCATGGGGAAGGCGGCAAAATGGTTGGCTATAAACTGCAGGACGGAGACTCTGTTTTAATGGTTGAAGACGTTATTACCGCGGGAACTGCTGTGAGAGAAACTCTGCCTCAGCTGATGGCTGCCGCAAAGATTAAAGTAGAGGGATTAATTATATCCGTGGATCGCATGGAAAGAGGACAAGGGCAGAAAACTGCCATTCAGGAAATTGAAGAAGAGTTTGGAATAAAAACATATCCTTTAGTTACAGTCCGGGAGATCATTGATACCCTGTATAATAAAGAGGTAGACGGCAAGATTCTAATCGATGATTCCGTCAAGGAAAGAATGGAAGAATATTTAGAGCAATACTGTGTACAGCAGCAGTAATTAAAGTAAGTATATAAAAAACTGTTCCATAGTTAAAAAATGGAACAGTTTTATTATTTTAAAGCACACACTAACTATATATGGATAAATTATTTTTCCCAGCCGGTATCGCCGGCTGCTTTGTTTTTCCAATCATCAAATCTTTTCATTATTTCATCGTAGGTTTGGCCTGTTATTTCAGGCATATTACTGCTTGCCCGATTGTCCGGATCGAATCCAGCAGCCTTAAATCCATCAATGACAGCATTTTTTAACAGCTCCAGTTTAGAATCATCGCCGCCGGAAAGTGCGTAAGCCATGTCCATAATTCTGGTTGCTACGGCATTTACTCCCCATTCTCCATCCTCTGAAATCGCCTGTTTAGCAGCTTCAATCTCATCACTGCTGACAGATAAGTTTAAGCTAAAGAGGGAAGCGTTGGACTTATCGTTTTGTCCGGAAATCATAGACAAAATTTTGCTTTTAAATTCTTCCATTTGTCTGGTATGTTCCTCTAATAAAGCATTTACTTCATCCGTATATTTTGCATTAGGTCTGGAATAGGTAACTTGTTCTAAACTGTTTGGGGCAGACATTTTAGTAAAAGAATCGGTATTTTGTATGGTTGCTGTACTGCTTGCAGCCTTTTCTGTTGATGAATAAGAATTCTGCTGCTTTTTCTGAAGCAGACTTCTATTGTAATTATTTACATTTCCTATGGAATTGGTTCCTTGAATCATGTATGACACTCCCTTTCTTTTATTAACATCCTTGTTGCTCTATATATCGGCAAAAGAGAGGATTAAATAAGGGAAAAGGCTAATTGGCTTTAACAGCAGCCTGTAATACGGTGTTGGCAACTTTTCCGGCCACTTTACTGCCGCTTCCTCCACCTTCAACTAAAACAACAAAAGCGTAAGGATGATCGTTATCTTGAAGAAATCCGGTAAACCAGGCATTGTCTGAATCAGAATTATCACTTTGCGCAGTTCCGGATTTGGCACCGATGGAAAGGCCGGGAAAATTTCTTTGACCGTAATTGCTGGTTACATTATTTCTCATCATGGAGGCTAATTTAGCTGCGGTTTCTGAATTAATCAGCTCTTTGGTAGAGTGTCTTAGATATAAGCTGGTTCGCACTCCTTCTGCGAAAGCAGTATGGGATATAATCTGAGGCTTTGCCGCAGTTCCGCCGTTGGCAATGGCTCCGGAGTATACCATTAAGGCACATGGATTGACGAGATCCTTTCCCTGGCCGATACCGGACCAGGCTAGTCCGCCTTCTCCTCCGAAATTAAAATCAAAGGAGGATTTTGCGGTATTAATACCATTAACAGAAAGGCTGTCTGTCAGGCCGGCTTTTTTTACGTATTTATCTAATTGGCTGCTGCCAACTTCGGCGGCTAATTGACCGAAAACACCATTGCAGGAAGAAGCTAATGCTTGATCCAACGTTAAATCTCCATGTGCAGTAGAGCAAGTAATCACCTGATCTCCAATTGTTACTTTTCCGTCGCAGTGGAAGGTTCTGCTCTCTACTCCTTCAATGCTTTCAAGAGCCGCAGTGGCTGTGATCAGCTTAAAGGTAGACCCAGGTATAAATGTAGCCGAGAGAAGACGATTTATATAAACACCTTCATAATTTTCATCACCGTCTTCAATGGTAGGAGGGGAAGCCGGATCGTAGGTAGGAGAACTGATCATACAGATGATTTCTCCTGTCTTGTAATTGTATACGCCTACGGTTCCTTTATGTCCGTTCAATGCTTTGTAGGCAGCCTGGCATACATCGGCATTTAAGGTTAGGTAGAGGTCTCTGCCACCTGGAAAAATAGGCTTAGCTCCGGTTATCACGTTGTAACCGGTAAGCTTATCGGCAAATCGAGTCATGGCACCGGTACCAATCATCCCGGTTGAATCCCCCACAGCGTGAAGAGTAGCTTTACGAATATAGGCATTGCTTGAATATTTCCATTTATTTTCCGAGCTATCATAATCAGCAAGAACTTGCCCTTTTTCATCCAAAATGCGTCCTGTGTTAAGAACATTGTTGGTATACAGGTGACGGTTAGCTGAAAAGGCTGACCAGGAATCACCCTCCATAAAAAACTTAATAGTAAAAATTCCTGTTCCCGCGACTAAAACCAGGGCAAGGAAAAAACATACAATAGTTCGAGAGGTTATTTTTTTCATTTATTTACCTCCTCCTCATCATCATGGAGCTGATCAAATTGATTTAAAAAGTCATTAATTTGTTTTTGTTTCATTTCTTCATCATTCGGTGCAGCTTGTATTTCATCAAATTGCTGTAAAAAAGAATCAATATCCTTATGAGCAGCCTCTGCTTCCTCACCCAGATTAGGCAGGCTCCTCACAGCAAAGCTGGCATTTTGTCTGGTGTCGGCAGCCTTTAAAAAAGCTAAAAGACCCCAGGCACTAATCATACTGGAACCACCGCAGGAAATAAAGGGAAAGGTTACACCGGTAAGGGGAAGCAAATCTACTGAGCCGAACACGTTTAAAATCGTTTGAAAAACCAGCAGTGAGGTGGCCGCACATGCTGCTGTGGTATAAAAAGCAGAACGGCCTGTTTTAGTCACCCGATAAGCAAATATAGATAAGGTGACAATACTGGCAACCGCCAGCAAAGCAATAACCAGTCCCCATTCTTCGCATAACATGCCAAATACTAAATCAGTATTGGCCGCCGCAACATTATGCAGCCATCCATTGCCGGCACCCACACCGATTAAACCGCCGCTGGCTGCCGCGGACATGGTACGAACCTGCTGATAACCGGAACCTGTGGCATTTTGCCATGCATGGCCCCAGACAGAGAAACGGGATGCTATGTAGGGTTTGAATCGTAAAATCAGTCCCCCTCCGGCCACAGCTCCGCCGCAAATGAGCGATAAGGTAGCAAAATCTCCGGAACGAAGAAAGGCGATAACGAGAAATACAATAAAGAAAATCGATGCTGTTCCGAAATCGCTCATAATGCCCAGGGCGCACAGGCAGAACCCGGAGAGCAGCATAAAGCCCCATAGATTTCTTTTTACGAAAAGCCGGTCCAAAGTAGCAGAACCCGCAAAGATAAAACAAACTTTTGCAAATTCGGAAGGCTGTAAGGAAACTCCGCCTACGGAAATCCAGTTTTGTGCACCTTGTATGACAGAGCCGAATATTAAATTAATTAAGAGAAGCCCCACAGTGGCCATAGCCATATAATGCCGGGCTTTAATTACCCTCTTTAAATCT
>DKLE01000203.1:4816-12004 GCA_002455605.1 Firmicutes bacterium UBA6648 | reverse complement strand
CTCTTCCGATCTGCCGGATTTGGTGTTCATTTGCCGCTGAATCTCATTACGGGTTTTGGAGTGGGGACGCTGGGGATTCCGGGAATCGTACTCCTGTATTTAGTAAGCTGAAATGTAAGTTATGACCATAGGAAAAAACTATCGTATGATTAGTTTGCTATATCCCTCGCGAAAAATAATTTTGCGGGGGATATTTATTTAGTTAATATTTAGAAAAAAATACGAATAAATATAAAATATTTTTTGTAACTGATTTGTGAATACTCACTAGTAAGTCTATAAGATTTGTTGATTTTAACAAATAATTTAATAAACATAAATTTTTGAAAAAGAGTATAAAAATAAGTAAAGGCTTAAAAATGGGGAATTTACATATGTTTCTTGTATATTGTATTTTTTTTTGTACATATTGACATTAGTTCAAATATAGTATAAAGTAAATGCATTAGCAAAAAATACATGTTTAAAAATAAGTGCAAAAATAGTAACTATTTTGCTGATATATTGTAATTGAGTTATGAGTTATTTGTAATGTAAGGCTGAATGGTTTAAGTAAAGATTTAGCTATAGGGAGGAAAAGATGACACAGAGTAGAATGAGAACTATGGATGGGAATACAGCGGCAGCACATGTATCTTATGCTTTCACTGATGTTGCGGCGATTTATCCTATAACCCCATCGTCCACTATGGGTGAGATTGTTGATGAATGGTCTGCTTATGGCAGAAAAAATATTTTTGGACAGACAGTAAAGGTGGCAGAAATGCAGTCAGAGGCAGGTGCGGCAGGAACGGTTCACGGCTCCCTGGCAGCAGGGGCCTTAACTACTACATTTACAGCATCACAAGGATTGCTGCTAATGATTCCGAATATGTACAAAATTGCCGGTGAATTGCTTCCAGGGGTATTTCATGTAGCTGCAAGAACGGTTGCAACCCACGCTCTATGTATTTTTGGTGATCATTCGGATGTTATGGCAACAAGACAGACTGGATTTGCCATGCTTGCTTCCGGTTCTGTACAAGAAGTGATGGACTTAGGAGGAATCGCTCATTTGGCTGCGATTAAATCCAGAATTCCTTTTGTTCACTTTTTTGATGGATTCAGAACTTCTCATGAAATACAAAAAATAGAAGTAATAGGCTATGAAGACTTTAAAAAGCTGGTAGATTGGAAAGCTGTTCAGGAGTTCAGAGATCGTGCATTGAATCCAGAGCATCCGGTTATCAGAGGTACAGCTCAAAATCCGGATATCTTCTTCCAGGCAAGAGAAGCTTCCAATAAGTTTTATGATACTGTTCCGGAAATCGTAGTAGAATATATGAATGAAATCAGCAAACTGACAGGAAGAAGCTATAAGCCTTTCGATTATGTGGGGGCACCTGACGCAGAAAATGTAATCGTAGCTATGGGTTCTGTCTGTGAAACCATTGAAGAGACCATGAATAAGCTTATTCTGGAAGGTCACCGGGTTGGTTTAATCAAGGTAAGATTATACAGACCGTTTGTAAAGAAATACTTCATGGATGTACTGCCTAAAACGGTTGAAAGAATTGCTGTTCTGGATAGAACCAAAGAACCGGGAGCATTGGGAGAGCCATTATACCAGGATATCAAAACAATGCTTTATGGAGAAAGAACGGCTCCTGAGGTTTATGGCGGACGTTACGGCTTAGGTTCAAAGGATACAACACCTGGTATGGTTCATGCTATTTATGATAATCTGTATCATAAGAAACCAAAGAACCATTTTACGATAGGTATTGAAGATGATGTAACAAGTTCTTCTCTGCCATATACAGAAGGTATTGCCAGAGAACCAGAGGGAACGATTAAATGTAAGTTCTGGGGACTTGGTTCCGACGGTACTGTTGGTGCAAACAAGACGGCCATTAAGATTATCGGCGATAAGACTAATTTATATGCTCAGGGCTACTTTGCCTATGATTCAAAGAAATCCGGAGGTGTTACGATTTCTCACCTGAGATTCGGAGAGCACCCGATTCAGTCTACCTATCTGATAAATCAGGCAGACTTTGTAGCGTGTCATAATCAGGCTTATTTGAGACAATACGACATGCTGAAGGATCTGAAGAAGGGCGGTACGTTCCTGTTAAACTGCCTGTGGGAAAATGACAAGGAAATTGCGGAACATTTACCTGCAAAAATAAAGAGAGAATTAGCTAAGAAAAATATTAATTTTTATGTAATAGATGCTTGGAAATATGCGGCAGAAATCGGACTTGGAAGCAGAATTAACATGATTATGCAGGCTGCTTTCTTTAAGCTGACAAATGTTATTCCAATTGAACAAGCAATTGAATATTTAAAAGAAGGGATAGAGAAGACCTATAAGAAAAAGGGCCAGAGCGTTGTAGAAATGAACTGGAAGGCAGTTGATGCCGGTATAAACGGCATTAAGAAAATAAATGTTCCTGCTGAGTGGGTAAATGCTGAAAACCCTAAGCACAAACCGGAAGAATTACCTGCGTTTATAGAAGAAATATTGATTCCAATGAACAAGCAGGAGGGTGACGATTTATCCGTAAGTGCATTCACAGGAAGAGAGGACGGAACCTTCCCTTCAGGAACCAGTGCCTATGAAAAACGAGGAGTGGCGATTAAGCTGCCGGAATGGAATAAAGAGGCTTGTATTCAGTGTAATCAATGTTCCTTTGTATGTCCGCATGCTGCTATCAGACCTGTCCTTTTAAACAAGGAAGAAAAGGAAAAAGCACCCTTTGCCTTTGAAACGGTTCCGGCAATAGGAAAAGGTCTGGAAGGCTATCAGTACAGAATGCAGCTTTCTGCATTAGACTGTATGGGCTGTGGAAACTGTGCGGACATTTGTCCGGCCAAAGAAAAAGCACTGACGATGAAACCATATGCGGAGATTGTGAAAGAGGCTGACAATTGGACATACAGCACAACAATACCGACAAAGGACAATTTATTGAGCAAAGAAAGTGTAAAGGGAAGCCAGTTTGCCAAACCATATATTGAATTCTCCGGAGCCTGTGCAGGCTGTGGTGAAACACCATACATAAAGCTGGTAACTCAGTTATTTGGAGATAGAATGCTGATTGCAAATGCAACAGGATGTTCATCAATCTGGGGAGCATCAGCGCCTTCTATGCCTTACTGCAAGGATGAAAACGGCAGAGGACCTGCATGGGCAAATTCCCTGTTTGAAGATAATGCAGAGTACGGTTATGGTATGCTTTTGGCTTCAAAACAGATGCGTGAACGTATTGAGCATACTATGAGAGCGCTTATGGAATTGGATATCCCAGAGGATTTAAAAGAAGCTATTGAAGAATGGCTGGAATATAAGGATGACGGAAAAGAATCCAGAGCGAAGAGTGATAAGGTGTTGCACTGCATTGACAATTTGAAGACTTCGGATGAAGTGATTCAGATGCTGTGCAAGAGAATTGCAGACAATAAAGATTTCTTGGTTAAGAAGTCTGTATGGGCTCTTGGCGGTGACGGATGGGCTTATGATATCGGCTATGGCGGCTTAGATCATGTTCTTGCTTCAGGAGAGAACATCAATGTTTTGGTATTTGATACGGAGGTTTATTCCAATACAGGCGGTCAGGCATCTAAGGCTACACCGGCTGCAGCCATAGCAAAATTTGCAGCTTCCGGTAAACGAATCAAGAAAAAGGATTTGGGTATGATGGCTATGTCTTATGGCTATGTTTATGTAGCTCAGGTTGGTATGGGCGCAGATAAAGCACAGCTTTTAAAAGCTATTACAGAAGCAGAGGCTTATGACGGACCATCCCTGATTATCGCGTATTCCCCTTGTATTAATCACGGATTGAAGAAGGGTATGGGTAAATCCCAAGAAAATATAAAAGATGCAGTTGAATCTGGTTACTGGCATCTATATCGATTTAATCCGGAATTAAAGAAAAAGGGACAAAATCCGTTTATTTTGGATTCAAAGGCTCCGACAGCAAGCTTTAAAGATTTTATCATGGGTCAGATGAGATATTCATCTCTTGAAAGAGAATTCCCTGAAGTAGCAGATAAGCTGTTTGAAATGACAGAAGAATATGCGAAAGAACGATATGAAGGCTATAAGCGATTGGCTGAGGGAAAATAACTTTTCGTATAATATTTTAATAACTCCAACAAAATCAGGCAAATTGTTCGTTTCAATTTGCCTGATTTTTTTATAATATAAAGATATACAACACGTTGTTGGATTTAGTAGGATATTAAGGGCGGTGCAGCAAATGAAAGATACAAATTGTATTTTGCTAAAACATATGAACAAGAGTTTTGGACGTCATCAGGTATTGAAAGATATCAATATGGAAGTACCATCGGGAGCCATATATGGAATGCTGGGACCTTCTGGGTGCGGAAAAACTACTGCGGTGAAAATAATTGCAGGAATTTCAGAGGCTACTTCCGGAGAAGTTATGGTTTTAAATGAGAAAATGCCGAAGCTGAATTTAATGGAGCAAATTGGATATATGGCTCAATCGGATGCTTTATATGGAGATTTAACCGCAAGAGAAAACCTGGACTTCTTTGGACAGTTATACGGAATCCAGAAGTCCACATTAGCTGTAAGGATTGAAGAGGCAGCAAAGGTTGTTAATCTCCATAAAGAGCTAAATAAGCCTGTTTCAACGTTTTCCGGCGGTATGAAGAGACGATTGTCTTTAGCTATGACCATCTTGCATGAGCCGAAGGTCTTGATATTGGATGAGCCCACAGTTGGAATTGATCCACTGCTTAGAAGGAGTATCTGGGAAGAACTGTATAAGATGACTGAGAGAGGGGTAACTATTTTAGTTACTACCCATGTTATGGATGAAGCTGAAAAATGTACCCATCTATCCATGATGAGGGATGGAAAAATGATTGCTGCGGGGACACCCAATGAGATCCAAAAACAGGCGGGAGTGCAGACGATAGAAGAAGCTTTCTTATATTTCAGCAGCATAGAAGAAGAGGGAGTGAGCTTATGAGGGTGAAAGCCATGTCTAAGAGAATATTAATGCAGATAAAGAATGATAGGCGTACGCTGGCGTTAATGCTTTTGGCTCCGTTATTAATACTGACCTTGTTATACTTTGTATTCGAAAAAGCTGAAAATACTGTAGATATAGGAGTTATTAACGCACCCAGAGCTTTTGTGGAGGAGTTGATACAAAATAACGCCGTTCCAGTGTACTGCCAAGATCTGAGGTTATTAGAAAAAGGAGAAGTTACGGCGGTTGTAACGGTTGAAAGCGGAAAGATCCATGCTTGGATAGATGGAAGCAATAAAGCAAAATCAGGAAATGCCATTCAAGCCATAGAAGCAGCAGGAAGAGGGGGTTTTTCTGTGAGAACGGATTTAAAATCCGATTATACATATATTTACGGAAGAGAAGACTTATCCCTATTTGACGACTTTGCATCCATTCTAATGGCATTTTTAATATTCTTTTTAGTTTTTTTGATTTCAGGAATATCTTTTTTGAAGGAAAGAACCACGGGAACCTTAGAAAAGCTCCTGTCCACACCTATCAAGAGATGGGAGGTGGTGGTATCCTATGTCTTAGGGTTTGGAATCATAAATGTGGTACAATCGGTAATCGTATCCTTTTATTTAATTTATATTTTGGGAGTCATGATGGTGGGCTCCATTTGGTTAGTCCTGCTGACTACTTTAGCAACAGCCATTACTGCTTCTACTTTAGGAATTTTATTATCCACTGCGGCTAATTCGGAATTTCAGATGATACAATTCATACCGATTATCATTGTGCCGCAAGGATTTTTTACCGGACTTTTCACTTTACCCCCAGCTTTGGAGCTGATTGGCAGGGTGATGCCCCTATACTACGCGGCAGATGCTTTAAAGGGGGTCATGCTGAAAGGAGTGGGATTTTGGGATATTTCCTTTGATTTAATGGTTCTTGCAGCACTGTCTGCGTTTTTTATGATTATCAATACAAGGTTATTAAAAAAATATAGAAGGATATAAAGAGGTGGAGAGAATGAACCGTATAAAAGAAAGTAAAAAAGCTGTGATTATTATTGCAATTCTTTTAATCCTTACTGCTCTGTATTATTTTTTCTCAACGGAAAGAGACTCTTATACGGGAGAGGTGGAAGGGACAATGATATCCCACGCTGCAGAGGTATCCGGAAAGATTTTAGAGTGTCCGGTTCAATTGGGAAGCCCTGTTAAAAAGGGAGATATACTTGCGGTGATAGACAGCACGAATCAGAAATATGTGATAGAACAGCTGGAATTAAATCTACAGAAAGCTCAACTAGAAATGAAAAACAGCAAAATGGGAAAGGGCGGTACTGCAGACAATAATTATACTTTTGCAAAGGCCAATTATGACAGTGCTGTAGCTATAGCGGAAAAAGCAAAAAAAGACTATAATAAAGCAGAAAGTTTATATAAGGAAGCAGCCATTTCCAAGGATGAATTGGATAGTGCCAAGGTTGCTTATGAAACTGCAGTGAGTGCAGCAGAAGCAGCGAAGGCACAGGTTGATAACAGCTCTGACAGAACAGCGGGAAAGTCTGCGGATATAAATACGGCCCTGTTAGAAAGTCAGCTGAACCAGCAAAAAATTATACTGGATAAATATACGATAGCTGCGGACTCTGACGGCATTATAATGAGTAAAAACTATAGTGTGGGAGATGTAGTGGCCGCTGGGTACAATATAGCTGATATTTCTCCGGCAGAGGAGCACTATGCGGTCATATACTATCCTAAAGATAAGTTGGATCAAATTCATTATAATCAAAAGGCAGAAGTATTCTATAAGAAGGGAGCGGCAGAAGGGACGATTAAGTTTATTGATGTGAAAGCTCAATATACCCCTAAAGAACTGCAGAATGCAGCCAACCGAAATCAGGAAAGTGTGAGGGTCAAGATTCTGCTTCCTAAGGAATGCAAGGTAAATATCGGTCAGAAGATAGAAGTGAAACTGTAAGGAGAAGAGAATGGAGTCTAAACAGGTACAAGAAACGAAAAGAAAAATAAAGAATGCGTATCTGGAGCTTTATAGAAAAAAGCGTATTGAGCAGATAAGTATCAAAGAGATCACGGAGAGAGCAGAACTAAACCGAGGTACCTTTTATGTATATTTTGCAGATATTTATGACTTGCGAGATAAAATTGAAGAGGAAGCCATGGAAGAAATAAGAAAACAT
>DKLE01000203.1:0-4653 GCA_002455605.1 Firmicutes bacterium UBA6648 | reverse complement strand
CGAAAACATGCATTACCGGTGATAAAGACGTTGATGCTGAACAAAAAACTGAACACGGAAATACTGCCTAAAGAGTTTTTTCTAAAGGAGCAGGCAATACTGGAACTATTTTTCGGCGATAGGGCAGAGGCTAAAACGGTTAATAAATTAAAAAAGATTATGCAGGAAGCTGTTATGGAAATACTTGGGCTGAAAGAAGGAATCGCCGATTCGGAAAAGGTGAAGCTGAATTATGCTCTGGAATATGTTTCTTCAGCTCAGTTGGGGCTCATGGGATACTGGTTTAAGAATAGAATGGAACTGCCCATGGAAGAACTGGGAGAAATGATGGAAAAAATTAATTTAACCGGTGTAATCACCTACCTATTCAATGATATTAAAAAAGCAGATGGGTAATGGATAATTCTCATAAGGATATTTTGAATCATTAAGAAAAGCCATAGGATTTTACAGTCCTACGGCTTTCTTCTTCCAAGACATTCTACTTTTTATTAATGTAGTCG
This sequence comes from Firmicutes bacterium UBA6648, assembly GCA_002455605.1. Lineage (GTDB taxonomy): Bacteria > Bacillota > Clostridia > Peptostreptococcales > Anaerovoracaceae > Aminipila. The sequence goes on along the minus strand of DKLE01000203.1, from coordinate 4,150 downwards.
AAAATCCATTTGGTATCCTGTTCAGATGCAATTTTTAATTTTTGTCCCTCTTTATAGAAATAATATTTCCCATTCTCTTGATACAGGAAGATGCGCTCATCTGACATTTTTTCCTGTAAAGCAGACTCGTCAGTTACCCAAGTAGCATATGTGCCGCTGATTGAAGGAAGTAAGATATTTATATAGTTATCATACTGTTTTTCGTCAAAAGCGTCTAAAAGAGTATCTGAGACTTCGGCCGAATTCTCAAATATATGTCTTATAGAATCTACAGCTTTCATGTCAAAGACATCTACAACATTTTTATATTGATTGTCTTTGAACTCAGAAATACATAAGTTCATATATTGGGCACTCATAATTACTTGCTGATTGTATTTTCCCTGCCATACGATATCCGTTTCTCCATTCCATGGAATTTGAACGGAAAAGTCATCCTCGGGAAAGAATATAGAAGGTACAAGTTCGTATACTTTAATTATAGTTTGATTGCTTTGTTTATCTTCGTAAACTTTAATCCTGGCACCTGTTTGGGCTTTGCCGATGGTTCCATGTATAGAATAGATTTTATCTTGGGTATCATAGCTCCACTTATAATTAATGGGAGCTTCTCCTAAAAATACAGGAGAGCCCATAATGAAAAAGCGGAGAAAAATTCCAAGAGACACAATGCAAACAGCAGCGATTACGCTGACTAAGATATAGGTCCTTCGTTTATAAGCTTGTTTTACTTTTTTCATATAGTCAATTTCTTTTTGTGGAATCTCAGGACAATCTATAGGGTTCTGCATATTTTTAAAATACTCCTGACAGTTTTCACACTGATTCAGATGCTGCCGGATAGCACGATTGCTTTCCTCACTGGACAGATTTTCAGCATATAGCGGGAGCATATCCCGCACAATATTGCAATTTAATTCAGTTTTCATTTCAATCCCTCCATCAGTTTTTTCTTACCTCGATAAAAAGTTACCCTTGCCCATGATTCTGATTGATTTAAAATTCCGCCAATCTCCCGGAAACTGAGTTCCCCTGAAAGGCGAAGATACATGACTTCACGCATGGGTTCGGGAAGACTATGAAGCATACGGAACATTGACATTTTGTCCTGCGAGTCCAGCACTGAATCTTCAACCGATTTTGAACGATCCGGCAGAGCTTCATCAATGGGCTCAGTGCCTCGCCGGCGCTTTTTATCCAGCTCCTGGTACCATAAATGCTTTGCAATCTGACAGAGCCACGTTGACATTTTACAGTTTCCGTTATAATTATCAATGGACAGTATGGCACGGTAAAAAGCCTCCTGCGTCAATTCTTCTGAAATATGGGCATCTAAAGTTAATGAAAACAGATACTTATATACCAGAGCCGAATATTCTTTATAAATGCCATCCAGATCCCACACATAATCACCTCCCAAAGATATATCCATGAAAAAAGAAGTTTGTTACAATAAAATTAAAAAAATGTTCAGGTATTGGTTAAGAAAAAGGTATTACCTAATTGTATTATCAGACCAGCTTCATATCATAGAAAAAGAGAGCTGGGAAAAGTCCAGCTTTCTTCTTGTTTTATTGATATAATACTTATTCAGCGTGCTACAAAAGCACATCATCATATTTTTGCAGTATGCTATAGAAAACTAGTTCTGTGTCAATGATTGCACAGTTCTTTGATATGGGTTCTGCCATTATGGATGTTTTAAGAGGGAGCCCTAGAATACCCGTTTTTTTCTCCGGCTTGATAAGAAACCCCATACAAGAGCTATTATCTTGTATAGTTGCGTTTAACCATTCTTTTGACTGAAATCGAAGGGAAATATCCTCTTCGCACTCGTATTCAATAACAAGGAAGCACATATCCTTGGGACAAATGGCAGTAAAGTGGCTTTCAAAATCGGCCTTATGCTTATTCCTTTCACTGGCTGCGAATTGCTCTGCCAAGAGGGGATCGTCAAAGTTTTTCATTGTTTCTTCCCATATATCCAAAAGGTAAACTTGGTTGATTTGCACCCAATGATTTGCGCTCAAGTCTTTATCTTGAAAATACAGTTTATCTGGATATTCCGTGCCAATTGACAGCGTTACGGGCTGTTCGACCCAATAAGGTTTAGGTTCACATCGGAATGTAAGACGTAACACCGGATTTTCGCCGAAGTCTGGTATGCAGTCATATTCTCCTGAGATTTCTGCAGTTGTTAAAAATAAGTTTTCAATACTTTGATACTCAATGCCGTCAGGATTCCATCCTCTCTTAAAAAACTCAGTAAATATCACTGGAATTTCCCAGTTTTGCAAATCACAAGGCATGGTTTCTGTTCCGTCAATAGTAAACTGCTTTTCTCCGATGCTTATTATTTCCACAGTATGGAAAATATTTGTCATACGGACGCTGCTGTCACCGCGCAGAAGTTCCCGGTTGGTCCGCGGTTGACATCCATTTGATTCTGTGATTTCAACTATTTCAGCCTGCTGGGCAAATTCCTTATCATAATGTAAGGCAACAATGCGCAGGGCATGGTTATAGCGAATAAGACCGATAATGTGGTAGATTATTCCGCTGATTTCAGCGGTTCGTCCCAAGGGCTGTATCTCTGCAATACTTGAAATTATTTGCCTCAAATATCCAATATTCATTTAATCCTCCTAAATAAAGGTACATAACACTATAGTATAATTGTATATGGAATAATAAATTTCGGCAATATTTTAATAAAAAATCCTCCAATAAAGGATTATTTACAATTGGTCGTTATTGTTTCAGTGTAATGGGAAACAATTTTGATTTTGTAATATCCTTATTGGAGGATCGTTAGAATCCGTGCTTTTGATTAACCGATAAAGCCCAATCCGCTGAGCATGATTAGTATAATTGCAGCCGGAGCCACAAATTTAACTAATATTCCATAAACTCCTTTAAGCTTAAATGCATATAACCCTTGGGATGAAATTTCGTCGGAAGCCTTATCAACACCCCAGATCCAGCCAACCAAGATGCAATACAGCAATGCACAAAGCGGCATGATTAGCTTATCTGTCAGGTATTCCATGAAGTCTGCGAAGATTGGATAAGAAATACCGTTAGCATCAAGCCAAATTCCCTTAATATCCAGGCAAGCCTGAGATGAAGTATAAAGAATACCAATTAAAAACATAATTACAGGAAGCACGATACAAGCTTTTTTTCTGTCCCAATGCCATTCTTCTGTTATAAAAGCAACGGTGCCTTCCAGCAGTGAAATGGAAGACGTCAGTGCTGCAAAGAAAAGAAGGACATAAAATAAGAAGCCGAATACCGTTCCCAGCGGCATAGATTGAAATGCACCCGCCAGTGAAATAAAAGCAAAACCTGCCCCCTGTCCTACTTCGATATTTGTCGCAAAGGCGATAGGGATCATGGCAAAGCCTGCCAGAAAGGCTACAAGCGTATCCAGTCCACAGATTGTAAAGGTGTTTCTTACCAAATTCTCCTCTTTATTCAAATAAGAACCGTAAGTACACATGATGCCCATACCAAGTGAGAGAGAGAAGAACGCCTGACCGAGAGCAGCAAGAATCATGCTGCCGTTTACCTTGCTGAAATCAGGTTTCAGCAGATATCCCAGTCCTTCTGCACCACCTTCTATGGTAATACCTCGTATAAATAAAATGAAAAGTATTACAAATAATGAAGGCATCATTATTTTATTTAATTTTTCTATACCGTCAGAAACCCCTCGAATAACGATGAATGCGGTAAGCCCTATAAAGATAAGCGGATAAATAATAGCGCCCTGAATAGGAAATGATGTCCCCATACCAAGAACATCAACCAAAAAGAAATTAGTTGGATCTTCATAAACAGCACCGGCACCTGTTAAGTAAGCAACGCAGTACTTAACAACCCATCCGCCCACATGGGAATAATAGCTTAAAATAATAAAACCTGTTAAGATTCCTAAGCCTCCGATAAATGAAAACTTTTTGTTTATATCCCGAACGGCACCAACACCGTTTTTATGTGCGTTTCGGCCTACAGCAAATTCTGTTATCATAACAGTCGCACCGATTAAAATTACTATAACTATGTAGACTAATAGAAAAGCGCTCCCGCCGTTTTCAAAAGCAACTCTCGGAAATTTCCAAATGTTCCCCAAACCTACGGCGGAACC
>DKLE01000241.1 GCA_002455605.1 Firmicutes bacterium UBA6648 | reverse complement strand
AGATATCCAATTGTGTAAAGCCCGGGCTGGAATGCAGGCATAATTTAAAGTATTGGTCTATGAATGATTATTTAGGACTGGGACTTGGGGCCCATTCCTATATGAAAGGAGAGCGGTTCAGCAATACCCGAGATATGGATCGGTATGTGACAGAACTTGGACAAGATCAGCAGAAAATAGGAAGAGCGCATGAGAGAAAATGGTTGGAATGGCAGCATATCAACAGTGAAATCGATGACATGGCAGAATTTATCATAACAGGCATGAGAAGAGCAGAGGGAATCTGCTTAGCAGAATTTGGGAAGCAGTTTGGAAAAACGTTGTTTGATGCATACCCGGAGCAGAAAAAAATGATTGAAGACTGTGTTGCAAAAGGATGGATTCTTTTGGATGAACAGCAGATGAAATTTACTGTAAGAGGGGTAGATGTATCAAATGTTGTACTGGCAGAGTTTGTATAAATAAGAATGGTCGGATTGTAAAAGGAAGCATCCGGCCTTTTTGTTTGCAAAAATTATTGACAAACGATAATTATCAGCATATGATATAAGAAATAATTATTGTTTTACGATAATTATTAGAATGGGATAGTGAAATTTAATATTCCTTAAAAGTGAATCAGATTTAAAAGAGGTGTTGGTATGGAGATTAAACGATTTAATTTATTGATATGTTTTGGGGCTTTTGGAGCAGCCATTTCTGCTACAGTGTTATATTACCTGATAGGCGTGAAGACAGGTCTGTCTGCAGTTTATTTGCCTCTGGAGTGGCTGGCATGGGTGTTCAGACAATTATCAATGGATTCTCCAATAGGAAACATAGCAGCATGGGGGCTATACATTGGAATCTGTATTTTTCCTTCTCTTTTGATTTTAAAAAAAGTTTATGGTTACAAAAAACAATCTCGAATTGATAAGGCTGACAGCACAAAAGTACCGAGCTATCAATCTGTGAATTATCCTAGTTGTTTGACTGATATAATTTTGCTGGTGCTGTCCTTATATTTATTCTTTATGCTCTATTGTTTTATTAATCCCGGCATTCTGTCAAAGCTAGCTCCAGAAATGACAGGAGGGGATGGAAGTGATGTTCTTTCTGTGATGAAAAATGTTTTGGCAGGTCTGGCTTATTCCCTGATAATTGGATATTTTGTTCTAAAGCTTGCCGGAAGCTTTCAAAGCACAAATATTTGGAAACAGACGGAACGCATTCTGATCTTTTGTACTGTGACATATGTAGCCTTTGTTTGTTTTGCACTGCCTTTAAATTTCTTTCAGCAATATGAAAATGCAATGGCTCTAGAAAGCGGAATCTGGGTAACTTTGATGAATTTTTTTCTGGATTTGCTACCTATGGCTTGTTTTGTGGGGATCATGGAGTCCGGTGTTGTTCTGATTCATTCTCTGAAGGAAAATAAATATGATCAAGAAGCAGTGGCTGCCGCCCACCTGATGGCTCAAAGAAGCCGAAGAACAGTGAGCGTTTCTGTGTTATGCAGTATAACACAAAATATTTTACAGCTGATATTTTGGAAACAGATAATGCATGCAAACTTTTTCTTGAATATTCCATTCTTGCCTTTAATTTTAGCTTTTGCGGGGTTGCTGATTGCAGAATATCTAAAAGAAAGTTCCCTGCTATATGATGATAATCAAATGATCATATAAAAGTTTGAATTAAGCGAATAGAACTGGAGGTAAAAATGGCTATTCAAGTTCATTTAGACGAAATACTAAAAAAAAGAAATATGACTTCCAAGGAATTGTGCAGGTTAGTATCCATAACAGAGGCTAACCTATCAGTGCTGAGGAGCGGGAAAGCTAAGGGAGTTCGTTTTCATACGATAAATAAAATTTGTTATTATTTGCAATGTGATGTGGGTGATATTTTAACATTTGATGGAGAATTGGGGGAAGAAGAGGATGATTAGAGCCTATAAGAGACGAAAAGTATTGAGCTTTACTGCATTTATTTTGGCTACTCTGCTATCGGGATGCAGCTTGGCTAATCCGGAGCTACAGGATATAAAAAAGGGAGATCAATTGGTGGGAGTATTTGTAACTCTTGCAGAGGATTTGAAGGATTATGAAATGCAGAGCGGAGATACCTTATATTATCAGGAAAAAAGATTGGTGAGAGAGGACGGCAGTGTAAGAAAACTGACGGATGAGGAGATAGAGTGTTTTAATAATGGTTTTACTGTAGAGGCAATAAAGCAGCAAGACGGGAGTTATAAATTCGATGAAATAAACGGATCGTATTTGATATATACAGGAGTGACCAAAAAGGACAACGTATATATGGAAGAACAACATTCTGAGAATATTTATGATATAAAGCCGGCGGTTAGTAGCAATGAATGGAGTGAAGGCAAGAAGACCAGGTGGGAAAACAGTATTACTTTGGAGGCAACCATGGCTGTCAATGCCAAGGAAGAACTGCAAGTCCGACTCAACAAAGTATACCAGAGGAGTGACGGCAGCATATATACCATTGTTCCAAACTCACCAACTTTATGCATAGCTCCAGTGTCAGAACAAGCTTTAAATTCTGGCAGCCATGGGCTGAGCATTTCAGAAAGCTATGAGGATTCTGTAAAAGGCACGGGAATTTCAGATAAAGTAAATAAAGAGACGCGGAATTTCAAAATTAATATTGCGCAGATGGATTATCTGGAAAGTGCCATAGCAGTACAGATGGATAAAAGCCACCATCAAGTACAAGTGACAGCTGTTGATTTAACAAAGAAGAAACAAAGCTTACGGCTAAATGAAAAAACAGCGTATATTATAATAGAAGAGCATTATATGGATATCCAGGGAAATCCATATAATAAAAGAACTGTTTATGATAATGTGGCGATAGATGAGGATGATGGAGAAGAAGACCCGGTTTCTCACACTTTTTATCGAACCAAAGATACAGGCAGGATAGAATTAATTACTTTAAGCTTTATGCAGCCAAAATAAAAATAGTTAAAAGATTGAATTGCATTGCAGATGGATTCAGTCTTTTTTTATATTTAAAAAATTTTGTTTGTCCCCAGAAAGTTTCATAAAAATATACTGTCGTCTATAAATTTCTGAAAACTCAGCAGATTAAGAAAAATAGAGGTAGTATGGCAGAAACTTTTTTCTTTTCAAGAAACTTTCGTAAATTTATTTTCATCAGATGAAATCTGCGCCACTTGACTTTCCGCAAGTAAGAAAATATTATCAAGGCATATGTAAATACAAATATTCCGAGTCAGAATACCGTGACAAAAGGAGGAAGGTAATGAGCAAAATTATGAAAATCGTCGATGGAAACGAGGCAGCTGCTTATGTGGCATATGCCTTTACTGAGGTCGCCGGAATTTATCCGATCACTCCATCATCACCGATGGCAGAAAAAACAGATGAATGGGCTGCCAGTGGCAAAAAAAATATTTTTGGTCAAACAGTGAGATTAGTAGAAATGCAATCGGAAGCGGGAGCGGTTGGTGCAGTACACGGCGCATTGGAAGCAGGAGCATTGGCGACTTCATATACTTCATCTCAGGGATTAATGTTAATGATTCCTACCATGCACAGAATTTCAGGACAGAGACATCCCGGAGTACTGCATGTAGCCTCAAGAACAGTAGGAACCCACGCTTTTTCGATTTTTGGAGATCATTCGGATGTAATGAATTGCAGACAAACCGGCTTTGCCATGCTTTCATCCGGAAGCGTTCAGGAAATTATGGATTTAGGAGGCATAGCTCATTTAGCTGCAATAAAATCAAGAATTCCGTTTATGCATTTTTTTGATGGATTCCGAACCTCTCATGAAATACAAAAGGTAGAAGCTCTCGATTATGGTGAATTTGCTAAACTGGTGGATTATGAGGAATTGGAGGCTTTCAGAAAAAATGCTTTAAATCCGGAAGCACCAGTGATGAGAAGTACGGTTCAGAATCCGGATATTTACTTTCAGGTTAGAGAGTCAAATAATATTGATTATGAAAATTTACCGGATCTGGTGCAAAATTATATGGATGAAATCGGTAAATTGACAGGGCGTACCTATGGATTGTTTAATTATTACGGAGCTGCTGATGCAGAACGGGTGATTATAGCAATGGGTTCGGTAAGCGGAGCAATTGAAGAAGTGGTACAGTATCTCAATCAAAGGGATGAAAAAGTTGGCTTCTTGCAGGTACACCTTTATCGGCCGTTTTCCGCTAAACATCTATTTCGTACTATTCCTAAAACGGTTAAAAAGCTTACTGTTATTGACCGGCTAAAAGAGATCGGCGCCCTTGGAGAGCCGCTGTACGAAGATGTATGTGCGGCCTACATAAATGAATCGGATAAACCTGAAATTTTTGCCGGAAGATATGGTTTGTCATCAAAAGATACAACACCGGCCCAGATTAAGGCTATATTTGATAATATGAATAGAAATCAGCCGAAAAATCACTTTACAGTGGGTATTACCGATGACATTACTCATTTATCCCTGCCTATAGGGGAAGAAATTGTAACAGAACCGAAAGGAACTATCAGCTGCAAGTTCTGGGGACTAGGTTCCGACGGAACAGTAGGAGCAAACAAAAATTCCATCAAAATTATCGGAGAAACGACAAATATGTATTGTCAGGCATATTTTGAATATGATACGAAGAAATCCTTTGGTATCACCAAATCTCATTTAAGGTTCGGAAAACTTCCAATAAGCTCTACTTATCTGGTGAAAAAAGCAGATTTTATTGCTTGTCATAATCAGCATTATCTTGAAAAGTATGACATAATCAATGAATTGAAAGAAGGTGGAACCTTCCTGCTGAACTGCGAATGGAGTGCCGAAGAATTAAGCGAGAAGATTCCGGTAAAAATCAGGAGATATATAGCAAAAAATAATATTGCTTTGTACATTATAGATGCCAATAAATGCGCAAAGGAGCTGGGACTGGAAAACCGCTCCAATATAGTTCTTCAAGCAGCGTTTTTTAAACTAGCAAAGATTATACCAGCCACTGATGCGGTGGAACATATGAAGGATGCGGTAAGGAAAACCTATAGCAAAAAAGGAGAAAAAATTGTCAAGCGAAATATAAGCGCAATTGACGCGGGAATGAATGCCGTAGTTCAGGTCAATGTTCCTGAAGAGTGGAGAAATGCTCAAGAGACGGATAGAAAGAACGGGGAGACAATACTTCCGGATGTGATTCAAAATATATTAATCCCAATTAATGCTCAAAAGGGTGACGAACTGCCGGTAAGCACTTTTGTAGGGATGAAAGACGGCACTATGCCTCTAGGTACCTCTTGCTATGAGAAGAGAGGTATTGCTGCCGCACTACCTATATGGGATAGGACAAAATGTTTACAGTGCAACCAATGTTCCTTTGTCTGTCCTCATGCGGTGATAAGGCCGTTTCTATTGAATGAAGAGGAGGCAAAAAATGCGCCCGTGGGTTTTGAAATGACAGAGGCTAATGGAAGGAACCTGAAAGGACTTAAATATTCCATCCAGATTAGTACGTTGGATTGCACAGGCTGTGGCTCCTGTGTTGCTTCCTGTCCAAAGAGGGAAGAAGCAATACGAATGGTTCCTGCTCATGAAGCGTCATTGGATCAGCACAATTGGAATTATGCTGTGACATTAACAGAGAAAAGCTTGATAGACATCAATACCGTAAAGGGCAGCCAGTTTAAGCAGCCGTTGTTAGAGTTTTCAGGAGCATGTGCAGGCTGCGGAGAAACTCCGTATGTAAAACTTCTTACTCAGCTATATGGAGATAAAATCTATATTGCTAACGGCACCGGCTGTTCACAAGCCTGGGGAGCCGCAATGCCTTGTATGCCTTACTGTACAAATAAAGAAGGAAAAGGTCCTGCTTGGTCTAATTCGCTTTTTGAAAACAATGCGGAATTCAGTTACGGCATGTGTCTTGCAGTAAAGCAGTTGAGAGAATCCGTCACTATGGATATAAAAAAGCTGAAGGAAATTACGTCTCAGGAAGAGGTGAAAGAGGCCATAGCTGGATGGTTTGAAACTCATGATGATTTAGATGCTTCTGCCTTGGCTTCTCAGCATTTAGTTAAAATTTTGCAAGAAAAAGAGTTTAGCGAAGAGGAAGAAAAATTAGTAAAATCCATTTTATCAAAGAAAAATAATCTTTCCAAGAAAACCATGTGGATGGTTGGAGGAGACGGATGGGCTTATGATATTGGATATGGAGGTTTGGATCATGTATTCGCAATGGATGAAGATGTCAATGTACTGGTTTTAGATACAGAGGTCTATTCCAACACCGGCGGTCAGTCTTCAAAAGCGACTCCCATAGGTGCAGTTGCCCAGTTCCAGGCATCTGGTAAAAAAACCAGGAAGAAAGATTTAGGACTGTTGATGATGTCCTATGATAACGTTTATGTGGCGCAGTGCGCAATGGGTGCAAATCCTTCTCAGCTGATGAAGGCCCTGAAAGAAGCGGAAGAGCATAAAGGACCGTCCATTGTTATTTGCTACGCTCCTTGCATTACCCATGGCATCAAGAAAGGAATGAACTATGCACAGCTGGAAATGAAGGAAGCGGTAGAATCAGGTTATTGGAATTTATATCGATATAACCCGGTTACGAAAAGGTTTTTACTGGATTCACAAGAACCGAGCATGGAATTAAGAGAATTTTTAAGAGGAGAAGTTCGATATTCTGCCCTTGAAATTACTTTCCCTGAAAATGCAGAAAAGCTGTTTGCCCAAGCAGAAACTGCTGCAGAAGAAAAATTTAGTTATTATAAAAAAAGAGCTTCCTATAATTAAAGACTAACTATTAAAA
>DKLE01000026.1 GCA_002455605.1 Firmicutes bacterium UBA6648 | reverse complement strand
TTTAAATTTTTAGAATTTCTGAATAGGAATGCTACATTACAGAAATTCTAAAAATTTAAAGTACATACAAATAGCTATGAAATTACTCCTTATTGCAATGATTGTATTCGGTAGTGTAAGAAGCTCCGCTGTAGCTTGGAATTTAGCCGATGTAGGTGTTGGCTTCATGGCATGGGTAAATTTAATCGCATTAATCTTATTATATAAGCCTGTAATAAAGATTTTAAAAGATTATGAACAGCAGAAAAAATTAGGCATTGATCCGGTATTTGAACCAGAAAAATGTGGAATCAAGAATGCTGAACTATGGGATAAGATTACTAAGTCAAGGTATGCTGATTTATTACAAAATAAGAAAAAAATCTTGGAGAGTAAAGACGAGGATGTTGCAATATAAAGAGTATAAAGGTATAATGAATCGTGGATGGAACGTTAAGTCCATCCACGATTTCTTAAACTTCAAAAACATTAAAAATACATGTAAAGAAAGGTTGCACATGAAAAAAGTCAAGCAGTCCTTAATTACTGCCGGGTGTGTATCTATCGGATCTCAATTATATATCAATGTTTTTTCAGACGACTTTATTATTGCCCTTGCTGTGGTTATATTCGGTATATGTCTTCAGATCTATCCGGCATTAAACCCAATTAAGCTATCTATTTTAACGGGAATATGTTCGCCTTTTTTCCGATGCATCGTATTATGGATAAATTCTGGAAATTGGGCGGAGTCTGCCGACGCAGCGCTGCCTGATATTATCTTTTATTTTTGTTTCGGTATCATTTTCTATTTTCTGTATTATAAAAATCCCAATAAAAATTACACATTATTCTGGACAACCTTAGTTCTTTGCGATGCCCTGTCAAATGCCGCTGAACTGGCTTTTATGAATGGTATTTCTTATGTAAATCCCACCGTACTGGGAACTTTGTTTATGATAGCCATGGTTCGAGCCATTTTGATCTTGATGATTTGTTTAGCTATAGATTCCTATAAATCTCTGCTGACGAAAGAAGAGCATGAATTAAGATATAAAAAATTAATGGTAATGGCATCTGTTTTTGACAGTGAAGTCTATTTTATGAAGAAAGGTATCATTGAAATAGAAGATGTGATGAAAAAAGCTTTTTTACTTTATCATGAAATGGATAATGAGAAGTTTCCTGAAGAATTGCATACCCTGACTTTAGATATTGCAAAAGATGTGCACGAAATAAAGAAAGGGTATATTCGAGTGATAAAAGGGCTTCAGGATAATTTTCTTTCAGATATTAAAATTACCAGCCTGAGCATTCGGGATTTGGTCAATATATTGGAAACCGATGTGGAAGAGCTGATAAAACAAAAGAATAAGGATATTGAATTTATTGCAAAGCTGCAAGAAGATTTTATAGTAAAAGAACACTATATTTTAATGTCCATTTTAAGAAATATTGTTATCAATGCCATAGACGCTATTTCCGGTGAAAAAAAGGGTACCATTCAATTGGAATTATGGAAAAATAAAGAGGAGCAATCATATGATTTCAGAATTACAGACAATGGATCGGGCATAAGAAAAGAGGATATGGATATTATTTTTGCACCGGGATTTTCTACAAAATTTGATGAAGCCACCGGTGACATCAACCGGGGAATAGGGCTGACTTTAGTTAAGGATTTAGTGGAGAAGGAGTTTAACGGCAGTATAGTAGTGGAATCTCAGGCGGATGAATATACACAATTTGATGTATTGATTCCCATATCGTGTTTTGAGGAGAACTAAATGAAATATTTTATTGTTGACGACTCTCTGAGTGTAGTGAAAATTTTAAACCGTATCGTGGAAGAACATCATATTGGGGAGGTTATCGGCGTTTCTACCGATCCGGAAACAGCAGTAAAAGAAATAATTTTGGAGGAGCCGGACATTGTGCTGGTGGACTATTTGATGCCTCAATTAGATGGTATTTCTTTGGTACGGAAGGTGCGGGAAGTAAAACCAAGGGTAAAATTTATCATGCTGTCTCAGGTATCGGATAAAGAAATGATTGCTGCCGCCTATAAGGAAGGCATACAATTTTTTATCAGTAAGCCTATCAATCTGATTGAAGTGATAAGTGTGCTTAAAAATGTTAATGAAAAAGTAACTCTGGAGAATACTTTAGGCGGCATACGCGAAATAATTCAAGACAAAAATACTGTTGAACAAAATTTAAATAAGGGTACAAAAGATAAAGACAGCCGGCTAAAAGAAATAAAATATCTTCTGGGGATTTTAGGTATGCTGGGAGAAAGCGGAACCAGTGATATCATTGCAATTTGCGAGGAAAGACTGCAAAATAACGGATCTAATATTAAAGAAGGGGTAGCCTTATACTGCAGCCAAAAATCGGAGGAGCCCAAAATGGTAAAACAACGTATCCGAAGAGCAGTAAAAAGAGGGCTGACCAATATTGCAGCCATGGGAGTAGAGGACTATTATAATGAAGTTTTTCAAAATTACCATTATGTTGTTTTTGATTTCGAAAGCATCCGTGCCGAAATGGATCATCTGAGAGGGAAGAGAAAGGACGGGGGAAAAGCTAACGTGGATAAGTTTATTGAAGGCTTGCTCGTGTATAGTGAAATTAAATAAATAATATAAAAAAGCCCACATTAAGTGGGCATTGTAATTTATATATTATATTGTCAGTTCCTATAACAACATCCTCTACGACATCTATTTTGGTTGCAATTATTATAGAAACAGAATAGGAGAAGCCAGCAGCACGGGTGACACATAACAGCACCTCCTTCCTGATTGCTCATTACATAATATGCAAAAAATTTTTAAAAGGTGCAGAGGGAAAAAGAGTGCTGCTCTTTATTCTGGAATTCATATCACATTTAGTGGCGGGGTTGAATAGTATATAATGTACTTACCTTTAAAATGAGAAGGGAGGTATCTGTTATGTGTCAGTCCTCATGTACTAGTAGAAGCTGCTGTACACATAGGCGTAGTTGCTGCTGCGTATGTCGACGCAGATGCTGCCGCAGATGCGGTCGATGTTGCAGTTATCAATACTGCTGTTATAAATCCTGCTGCAGATGTAGCAGCTGCAATTGCTAAGGTTATCAAACACTCATCTGTATACATAGATGAGTGTTTTTTTCTTATTTGTATAAAAAATCAGTACTCTGGCGATAGTCAAAGTAAGAACAGTTTAGAAAGGAGAAGAACCTTGAATCAAATTATATTTTACGATTCAAATAAGGAGCAAATAGAAAAGTATCAGGCCATAAGGGATAAAGCAAAAGAATTGGCTGCACTAATAGAAAATGAATGTCCGGACGGCAGGGAAAAATCATTAGCTTTTACTAAAATTGAAGAAGCCAGTTTGTGGGCAAATGCTTCCATTGCAAGAAACGGTAAATAAAAATGAATATTCTAAATAGTTGAAAATATTTATAAAAACACATATTTTATAAATATTTTTAATTTTGTATAGATAAAAAAACAATAAAATGATATAGTAAGATTAGTTTACAAAATATGGATATAGAAAGGAGCATGAAAATTAATCAGTCATATTTCTTTAACTAAAAAGGAGGCTTAAAATGAGTAAAGAAAAAGAAGGATTAAAACGAACTTTAAAAGCAAGACATCTGAATATGATTGCCATTGGAGGAGCTATCGGTACAGGTTTATTTGTAGCATCAGGAGCGTCCATAAGTGCGGCAGGTCCGGGAGGAGCAATAGTCGCTTATGCATTAATTGGTGTTATGGTATATTTTCTTATGACCAGTTTAGGCGAAATGGCTACTTTTATGCCTGTTTCCGGCTCTTTTGAAACATATGCGACCCGATTTGTTGATCCAGCCCTGGGATTTGCTCTGGGTTGGAATTATTGGTACAATTGGGCAATTACTGTAGCTTGTGAGCTTGTTGCAGGAGCAATAGTAATGGAGTTTTGGTTTCCGGAAATTCCGGGGGTAATATGGAGTGCAATGTTCTTAGCATTATTATTTGTACTCAATATTATTTCTGCACGTATGTACGGAGAAGCTGAATTCTGGTTCGCTGGGATAAAAGTAGTTACCATTGTTATCTTTCTTGTAGTTGGTGTTCTTATGATATTTGGCATCATGGGAGGACAAGCTCCGGGGATAAAGAATTGGACAATTGAAAATGCTCCATTTAATGGGGGCTTTGCGACTATTTTTTCTATTGCAATGGTTGCGGGTTTTTCTTTCCAGGGAACAGAGCTGGTGGGCATAGCAGCAGGAGAATCTGAAAATCCGAAAAAAAATGTTCCGAAGGCTATTAATACGGTATTTTGGAGAATACTTATCTTTTACATAGGAGCCTTAGCAATAATAGGATTTATTCTTCCTTACACGGATCCGAATTTACTTAAGGCCGGAACGGATAATATTGCCATGAGTCCGTTCACACTTATTTTTGAAAGAGCCGGTTTTGGAATTGCTGCGGCTGTAATGAATGCCGTTATCTTAACATCCGTACTTTCTTGCGGAAATTCCGGTCTATATGCGGCTTCCCGAATGTTGTATGCTATGGCAGAAGAAGGAAAAGCTCCGAAGTTTTTAAGGAAAATTAACAAAGGCGGAGTTCCCATTAACTGTTTATATTTTACTACGGCGGTATCAGTACTGGCATTTATCGGTTATTTAGTAGGCGAAAACACGATTTATTTATGGTTGGTACATGCGTCGGGTATGGCAGGGTTTATTGCATGGCTGGGAATTGCAATCAGCCATTATCGTTTCAGAAAAGCCTATAAGCTTCAGGGAAGAGATATGAACCTTTTAAAATATAAAGCAAAGCTGTTCCCCCTAGGACCTATTATTGCTTTTACTTTATGTACGGTTGTTATTATCGGACAAGATACAGAGAATTTGATAAAGGGAAACTTTATTGGAGCACTTCCGGCCTATATCGGATTACTTGTTTTCCTTGCTTTTTACATATCTTATAAAATAGTCAAGAAAACAAAGGTCGTGGATCTGGCTCATGCAGATTTTTCTGTTGATTATGACGAGAAATAATGTATATGCGGAAAGATAGTGCAGCAATAAATAGTTGATTTTATTAATATAAAAATGTAGATAGGAAATAACTGTCTACATTTTTTTTGTTCCATTACAGAAGGAGAAATGCTCTGTGAAAGCAGTACATGAAAATTTTAATTCTAACTATTATATGATTATTGATAAAGGTACAAATATTAAGTACATAAATGACAATTTTTTAGGAAGTGAGAAGCAAAAAATAATTCATTTTCTTTTTGCTTCAAAATCTAGAACCAGCGTAATGAGAGCTTTGCTTTGAGAGGATAGATTGCGGTAAGTTTTAATTAATTCAATTTCTGATGGCGATAGAACAAGCTCATCGCAACCCGAATTGTTCAATAAATAATTAGGAGAAATATTTAATACTCCACATATTAATTCTATTGTATCCGGATCCGGCTTGTTTTGGTCGTTTTCCCAATTACTTACAGAATTGTGTTTGGCACCGACTTTTTCTGCAAGTTGTTTTTGGGTATATCCTTTTAATTTTCTAGCATCTTTGAGCCTACTTCCAAAGCTATACTTTTTCATTAAATTCACCTCATAGATAATAATAATATTTTATTATTGTATTATTTATTGTATCATTTTATTTCGAATTTGTAAATAAAATTTCGACAAAATCGAAAAATGCATCTTGACATTTCGACAAAATCGACTTAAAATATACATAACTTCAAAAAAATTGAAATAATGGAAGGAGGCTAAAAATGTGTGTAGGAGAAAAAATTAAAAATTATTTAAAGAGTAAGGGAATAACTCAGACACATATCAGTGAAAAGACCGGGATTGCACTACCTAAATTAAATTTAGCTTTAAACGGAAACAGAAGACTCACTTTTGAAGAATATGAAATAATCTGCGGAGTGCTTGGCGTTCGGGTAGATATGTTTTTAGAAGCGAAATATCCAAAAGCCTTGGGAGAAGATTCTAAAGCAAATTGAAGAGTATAGTTCACCAGCAATGAGCGGAGAAGTATTGGAGAAGTGGGAGCAAAGGATATTCAAAAAATAAATAAAACCCTTTAAAACAAAATTGTTTCAAAAGGTTTTATCATGAATGGTGAGGCACGAGGGACTCGAACCCCCAACCGACAG
>DKLE01000078.1 GCA_002455605.1 Firmicutes bacterium UBA6648 | reverse complement strand
AATTGGTTTCTTTTATTCTCCTATTCAGTTATCAAAGTCTTTTTTCATGGCTTCAAATTTATTTTTATCTGTAAAGATTTTTAAAACCTGAAGGATAAGGATTTTAGCCCCCTTGATAATTCCTTCATAGGCCTTGGGGGATTTTACGGCATCTGCAAATTCCCTCGTATGAATAGCAACTGTTGGTTCAACAATCTGCAATATAGGATGAAATGTAGGACAAACCATGCTTACATTTCCTGCGTCTGATGAACCGAATACTTTTTCCGTATCCCCCAGTTCCAACCCAAGCTCTCGGTAAATTTCAGCAAGAACTGCCAGTCCGGTATCATTTTCTTTTAAATTGTCATAGGATTCTGCTGTGAGCATTTTTTCAAAAGTAGTCTGAGTCGCGATGGCCGCTCCCTTGGCACAATCGTCTATTTTTCTCATCAGATCATTTAAATAGGCCCGGCTCATTGATCGAACGTAGAATTCTGCTGATGCGGTTTCCGGAACAATATTCGGTGCGAGTCCTCCGTCCCTGATGACTCCATGTATCCTTACATCTGGCTTTACATGCTGTCTCAGCATATCTATAGCGTGGAACATTAACTGCACACCGTTTAATGCATTATTTCCCTCCCATGGCGCTGCTGAGGCATGAGCAGATTTTCCATGGAATTTATAAACAAAAGAATCCAAGGCTTGGAGCTTCGGAGCTAAGAGGTTCTCACCGAACAAGTGAACCATTAAAGCCATATCATAAGGATCAAAAACACCATTTTTTGCCATGGTACATTTGGCTCCGTCCGTCTCCTCTACGGGCGTACCTATGATATGAATATCCGCGTCTAAGTCTTCCTGCATTTCTTTCAGACTTAGCCCTGCCAGAATACTGATCGCTGCACTTGTGCAATGACCGCAGGCATGACCTATACCCGGAAGAGCATCATATTCTGTCATGATGGCAATTTTTCGTGAATGTTTTTCCTGTCCGAAGGTAGCTTTAAAGGCTGTTTCATATCCTGCGAAAGGATATTCTACGTCATAGCCTTGTTTCCTAAGCATCTCTACAATTCTTTGAGAAGCTTGAAATTCTTTTCCTGAAATTTCAGGATTATCCGCCAAAAAATCATTTAAATCATTGCAAAGCTTTTTATATTTTTCAATATTTAAATAAGCTTCTTGTTTTAACTGTTCATAATTTTTCATGTCATTTCCCTTCATTAACCGCTATACCCGATCCAATGTCCTGATGCTAGAAAGGTCCGAATTGGATCATCTGAGCAACCATAACAAATATTCCTCCTGCTAGATACCACAATAGAATTGCCGGTAAAATCCACTTAGCCCACTTGGTCCAAGGAATTTTTGCAAGAGCCAGACCTGCCATAAAATATCCGGAGGTTGGTGTAAAGATGTTAGATATTCCGTCACCCAGCTGGAATGCCAGTACGGCTGTTTGTCTGGTCACACCCACCATGTCGGACAAAGGAGCAAGAATCGGAATGGATACTGCTGCTTGACCACTGCCGGAAGGAATAATGTAATTTAACAAACATTGGAATATATACATGCCTATTGCCGTTACTGCTGACGGTAAAGTGGAAAGCAGATTAGCGGCAGAATATAAAATCGTATGAATAATGTTTCCGTCTGTGAGTACCACCAAAATCCCTCTTGCAAAACCCACGATCAACGCTCCTGCTGCTACTCCAGCCATTCCTTTAGCCAGAGATTCAGCAAACCCATTTAACCCCAGTTTTCCTATAACGGCAACGATTATTGCCATACCTAGAAACAAAGCTGAGATCTCATTGAAATACCATCCATATGTAATGACTCCATAAATTAAAAGAACAATTGAAGCAATGAATATTAACAGTATCAGTTTTTCTCTTCCGCCAAACTCATGGAGATTATCCAGATCCAGATTATTTTTTCTTTGTCTGTCGATTTCGTACATTGGGCTTAACTGAGGATTCTCTTTTATTTTACTAGCATAGCGCATAACAAAAACAATAGCAATAGCAACCATTACTGCAAAAACCATTAGTCGGAACTTTAACCCTGAAAATAATGGCAGTTCCGCAATGCCCTGAGCAACACCAACAGTAAATGGATTCATAAAGGCTCCGGCAAATCCGGCACCTGCACCCATCAGAACTACTGCTGTTCCCGTTATGGAATCAAAACCTAAAGCAATGCATAAGCTTACCATTATGGGTATGAAAGGTAGTGTTTCTTCAGCCATGCCGATGACTGCTCCCCCAAAGGAAAAGGCTAACATAATTACAGGAATAAGCAGGGTTTCTTTACCTGAGAAGGTTTTGGTCAGTTTTCCCAATCCTGCTTCTATGGCTCCCGTATCCTGCAACACACCAAAGCTTCCGCCCACAATAAATATGAAAAAGATAATTCCTGCGGCTTCATTCATCCCCCTTGGGATGGATGACAAAAACTCCATTAAATTTACCGGTGTGCTTTCTGTGCTGTGGTAAGTGGACGGATCAACTACTTCTCTTGCTCCGCTATCTGTTTCAATAGTCATCATGTCATAATTTCCCGCCGGTATAATGTATGTTAATGCAGAACAGACTAGAATAATAGCTATTAACAATACATAAACATGTGGTACTTTTAATTTCTTCTTTTCTTCCATCGTAACTTCCTCCTTGATATAAAATGATAAATCTATAATTTCCTTAGTGGTTGGTAATTCCACAGGCCATTATTAATAGGAAATAAATCTGCCGGCTCTGCCGTTTATAAGCTTATTGCCTTCTGCTGCTATTTTTCCGTTTACTATAACACAATTAATACCTACCGGCGGTATATTCAAATCAAAAAAATCTGCTCCATCCTTAATGGTCTGGGGGTCAAAAACAGTAATATCCGCATCACATCCACAGGCAATCTGTCCTTTATTATCCAGTCCCAGCCGCTTTGCCGGTTCCAATGTCATTTTTCTCAAAGCTTCCAATAAAGAAATCACTTTATCTTCCCTGACATATTTGCCTAAAACCCTGGGAAAGGTGCCGGCTGCTCTGGGGTGGCCGTTTCCATGGCTGATAATTCCGTCACTTGCTATCATCCCGTATGGATTTGCAATAGCTTGCGCAATTTCATCTTCATTCATCACAAATGCTACTACCAGCATTTCCGGATTTTCTTTTCTGATCTTTTCAAATAAATTTTTATCGCAATACTTATTCTTATACTCTCCATCGGTTATTAAAATACTGTCATAGGCTTTTTCCCAAGTTTCAAAACACCCCTCATCAAATACAGTAGAGCCAATTTCTGTTGAAAAAGCACAATAAGGATAAGTGTCATAGCTGATTTTGGGATTTCTTTGAATCTCCTGATTGATTAAATCCAAAGCTTCTTTCATCTGTCCCATAGCGGAACAGCTGCTTAAATGAGAAATCTGAAATTTCATTTCTGATCGGTCAGCAATTGTAATCATCTCTTTTATTGCAGCAATAGCCTTTTTAGAATCGGAGCGGTAATGGGCTGAAACCAATAAATTCTTATCATCAAAATTAGCTAAAATATTCATGATTTCATCTGTATCCATCCCGGGATCATACTCAATTCCAAAGGAAAAGCCATAAGCTCCTTCTTTTAGCTCACGCTTCATTATTTCAAGAAGCTTTTGCTGCTGCGCCTTATTAGCTTTTGCATATGTATTCACTCCAATTTTATTTCTGTAAGAATTATAGCCTACCAGCATGAGATAATTCACCGGAGCTCCTCCAAGCTTTGTTATTGTATTTTTAAACAAATCCAGATCTTGATACTGAACTCCGCAATTGCCTCCCAAGCAAGTGGTCACTCCCATTTTCAGCATCATTTCAGCGATGATATACCTCTGTCCTTCCAATAAAAAGTTTTCTTCATGCATGTGAATGTCAATGAATCCCGGTGAAACAACTTTCTTCTCTGCATTAATTATTTTTTTTGCAGGCATTGTAATATTCCCGATTTCGACTACTTTTCCATCTTTTATGCCAATATCCTCCTGTATAAATTTTTCTTTTTTATAATCAGGATATTTTCCTCCGGTGATTAGTATGTCTAACATATTTTTTTCCTACTTTCATGAATCATATGGCGTTAATTAATTTTTCGGTCAAGTCCGCATTATGGACTCTATTTTGTAATATGGACTTTTTTATAATTTACAATAGTATAGCATTATTTTTTGTTTGGGTCAACAATTTTTAGAAAATTTCGATATAATTATTTATTCAATAAAAAAACTGTAAAACAGGTTATTTACCGCTTTACAGTTTTATATTTATTTTATTATATGAATATTTATTATA
>DKLE01000086.1 GCA_002455605.1 Firmicutes bacterium UBA6648 | reverse complement strand
GAGAAAATGCAGATAAAATAGAAAATAAAGATGCAATTGACATCATTGGTCAGTTTGGAGTTGGCTTTTACTCTGCATTTATGGTGGCATCAAAAATTCAAGTTATCAGCAAACGCTACGGACAGGAACAGGCATATCTGTGGGAGTCTACAGGAGCAGATGGGTACAGCATAACAGAATGCCAGAAAGAATCTGTGGGAACAGAGATAATTCTATACATCAAAGAGGATACCGAGGATGATAAATACGGTGAATTCTTGCAGGAATATAAGATTAAAGCGTTGGTTAAGAAATATTCCGATTATATTCGTTATCCAATAAAGATGAATGTGGAAAAACATAAAATGAAAGAAGCCACGGAGGAGCAAAAGGCAGATAAGGATTACACTCCGGAGTATGAAACCTATCGTGAAGATGAAACGCTGAACAGTATGGTTCCTATTTGGAAAAAGAGTAAGGGAGCTATTACGGATGAAGAATACAATCAGTTCTATAAAGAAAAATTCTTCGATTTTGAAGATCCGGCAAAGGTCATTCATACAAATGTAGAAGGGGTGTCCACTTATAATGCCTTACTCTATATACCAGCCAGAACTCCTTATAATTATTATACAAAGGAATATGAGAAAGGTCTCCAGTTGTATTCCAGCGGTGTGTTAATCATGGATAAATGCGCTGATTTGCTGCCGGATTATTTCAGCTTCGTAAGAGGACTTGTGGATTCTCAGGATTTGTCTTTAAACATTTCCAGAGAAATGTTGCAGCATGACAGACAATTAAAGGCTATTGCTGTGAGGCTGGAGAAGAAGATCAAATCAGAGCTTCTTGAAATGTTAAATACAGACAGAGAAAAATATGAGAAGTTCTTTGAGAACTTTGGTATGCAGCTTAAATTTGGCGCTTACAATGAATTTGGTATGCATAAGGACGCAGTGAAGGAATTGTTGATGTTCTATTCTTCCTCAGAAAAGAAATTGGTTACTTTTGCTGAATATGTTTCAAGAATGAAGGAAGAGCAGAAATATATCTATTATGCCTGCGGAGAAAGCAGAGAAAAGCTGGATAAACAGCCGCAGACAGAGCTTCTGAAAGATAAGGGATATGAAATTCTTTATTGTACGGACGAAATTGATGAATTTGCAATTAAGGTGATAAATACCATAGATGAAAAACAATTTAAGTCCGTTTCAAGCGATGATTTAGGAATTGAAGAAACAGCAGAAGAAAAAGAAGCCTTGGAAAAGCAAGCCGAAGAAAACAAAGAACTGTTTGATGTAATGAAGGAAGCTTTGGCAGGCAAGGTCTCTGAGGTTCGAGTATCCCAGAGATTAAAGAGCCATCCGGTTTGCCTGGCCAGCAATGGTGACATCTCTATTGAAATGGAAAAGGTTCTTAATTCAATGCCTGCAAATAATGACAAGGTTTCTGCTCAAAAGGTTCTGGAGATTAATGCAAATCATAAGATTTTTGAATCTCTTAAGGACGCGTTTGAAAACGATAAAGATAAGGTGGAGGAATATGCAAAGCTGTTATACAATCAGGCACTTTTAATCGAGGGGATGTCCGTAGAGGATCCGATTGAGTTTTCTAATGCTATTTGTAATTTGATGTAGTGTCAGTCTGCATGGAATGACAATCTACTAAATCGAACATTAATATACTGAAATATAAAACCTGCCCGAATTAAGGCAGGTTTTTACGTTATTATTTTGAAGTACATTTTTACTTTTAAGTTGTTTGGTGTTTTATGGAACTTTTTATTATATATTACCGTCTAAAATAAAAACAAGAACATTACACTAGTGATAATGATATGAAAAAGGAGAGATTATGAAGAAAAAAGCTATTATTGAAATACTGTCAGGTGTTCTTTGCTTAACTATGCTCATGTCAGCTACAGTTTTCGCAGAAACAGGACTTAAAAAGATTTCCAGTGAAACGGAAAATAATATAATTTCAGAAGAAGTAAAACAACAGGCGGAACAATACATAACCGAAGAAGGAATTATTACACAAGCAGAAGACAAGGGAGAATATTGCAGAGTCCAAATAGACAATGATAATATGGGCATGATTTTTTATATCGATGAGGATGCTTTTATTATTGATCAACAATCGGGGAAACGTTTAACCGCTAAAGACCTGAAAAGCAATATGAGGATTACGGCCATACTTCCGGCTAAAGCGCCGATGACTTTAAGTCTGCCGCCTCAGACATCACAGGCGGTAGGATTCATTATCCGAAGTGATAATGGTTCCATGGATTTGTCCTTATATAATGATTCCTTAGTCAATAAAAATAACACCCTAAAACTAAATCTGTCAGAGAACACCAAAATTGTTGATGCTAAAGGAAGCGATAAGGTTTTTACAGCAGAGGACATCAAGAATAATGAATGTGCCGTTCTTTATACCGTATCAACAAGAAGTATTCCTGCTCAGACCGCTCCTGAAATGGTTATCATTTTAGACAAAGAGAATCAGCTCCAACCATCGGAGCCGGAATATGTATCTCTGAGGAATGAGGCTGAAGCAAAGGGTTATAAGGTGGAATGGACATCCAATAAAAAACCTATAGTATTAACAAAAAATGATATGAAGATTGAAATTACTGTTGGAAGCGATGGGTTTGAATTTACTCATAGGACTAAGGATATGAAGGCCTTGGATCAATTAGAAAAAATGGATTTGCCAATGGTACTGAAAAATGGCCAGGCTATGGTTTCAAGCAATTTTATAGATGCTTTAGAATAATAAGAAAAACTGCTCCAGGGGAGCAGTTTTTCTTATTTGGTAGACTCAAAAGGTAATTTCATGTATACTATATCCGATTAAGTGTAAGCAAATAGTAATATACGGTATTTATATATGAGGAGGCACTTATAATGAATCGTGATTATAAGAAATTACAAAACGGAAGTGACATCAGAGGGGTTGCCCTGACGGGAATAGAAGGAGAAAATCCAAATTTGGGACAAAAGGAAGCAGAGCATTTAGCATCGGCTTTTTTGATGTGGCTTTCCGCCAAAACAGGAGAAGCTCCTAAGAAGTTAAGAATTGCAGTTGGTTATGATCCAAGATTATCGGGAAAGTATCTGATGCAAGGAATTTTAAACGGTATTGTTCCATACGGAGCAACTGTCTTAGATTGCGGGCTGGCTTCTACTCCCGCTATGTTTATGTCCACTGTTTTTCCTGAATTCAGCTGCCATGGGGCGATTATGATAACTGCCAGTCATTTGCCCTTTAATAGAAACGGGTTTAAATATTTTAACAGGGACGGGGGATTGGATAAGAAGGATATTTCGGAAATAATTTCATTTGCTGAATCTGACCAACAGCTAAAACAATTGGGTGAACGGATCAATGAGAATAATTTCGAAATGGTACTGGGAAAAAAAGTATATAACTCTGTAAAAGTAGATCTAATGAGTGCTTATTCCGAATTTCTTAAAAACAAAATAAAAGATGGAGTAAAACACCCGGCACACTATGAAACGCCTCTAAAGGGGTTAAAGATAGTTGTTGATGCCGGAAACGGAGGAGGAGGCTTCTATGCTAAAAAGGTTCTTGAACCGTTGGGTGCAGATATTTCGGCAAGTCAGTTCCTGGAAGCAGATGGAACCTTTCCCAATCATGCACCAAATCCAGAAGACAAGGAAGCCATGGAGTCTGTCTGTATGCAGGTTATTACCAGTCAAGCAGATTTGGGACTAATTTTTGATACCGATGTAGATCGCGCCTCAGCAGTTGATCATAGAGGCCGGGAAATAAACAGGAATGGTATTGTTGCCATGGCAGCAGCTTTGGTTTCAGAGGAACATCCGGGGACAACAGTAGTTACAGACAGTATCACCAGTGATCAATTGACTGTTTTTCTGGAAAAAAACCTGGGGCTTAAACATAAGCGTTTTAAAAGAGGCTATAAAAATGTGATCAATGAAGCTATTCGACTGAACGCAGAAGGTACAGACTGTCAGCTGGCTATGGAAACTTCCGGCCACGCCGCACTGAAGGAGAATCATTTCCTTGATGATGGCGCTTATTTGGCCACTAAAATCGTTATTAAGGCGGCAAAGCTTGCATTGGAAGGGAGAAACCTGGATAGCCTGATTTCTGCTATGGAGGAGCCTGCAGAAGCAAAGGAAATCCGACTGCCTATCACTTGTGAAGAGTTTGCTTCTTATGGAGATAAAATTATTGAAGACTTAAGGTTATGGGCATCGATGAAAGACTGTGCACAACGAGATGAAAGCGGAAACATTGTACCTGTTGCAGAAGAAGGCTGCTGCTTATGTCATTGTGGTATGAGTGTAGCAGAACCAAACTATGAAGGTGTTCGTGTAAATTTTGATAAATCTCATGGAGATGGGTGGTGCCTTCTGAGAAAATCTCTGCACGATCCCATCATGCCTTTAAACATTGAATCCAATACAAAAGGTGGATGTGTAGTGATTGCGGAAAAATTACGCCCTTTCTTGGAGGCCTATGAAAACTTAGATATCAGTAAGCTTTAACAAAAATAAAAAATCCTCGTGAAAACGAGGATTTTTATTGTATTTATTCTCCTAAATAAGCTTTTTTTACAGAATCGCTGGCAAGCAGTTCTTTCCCCGTACCGGATAAGGTAATACAGCCGGTTTCCATAACGTATGCGAAGTGTGCTATCTCCAGTGCTGCCTTTGCATTCTGTTCAATAAGCAGAATATTGACTCCTGCTTCATTAATTTGCCTAATGATTGAAAAGATATCTTTAACCACAAGAGGGGCCAGCCCCAATGAAGGTTCATCAAGCATGAGCAGTTTGGGTTTACTCATAATGGCACGGCCTACTGCGAGCATTTGCTGTTCTCCTCCGGACAAGGTTCCGGCCAGTTGCCATTCTCTTTCCAGAAGTCGGGGAAACAGTTGATAAACCCACTCTCTGTCTTTTTTGATGCCCTCTTTATCTTTTCTTAAATAAGCGCCCAGGGTAAGATTCTCAGCAATGGTGAGGTCAGGGAAAACTCTGCGGCCCTCGGGGCAAAGTACAATACCGCTTCCTACAATATCTTTGGTCTGCGCATTTGTTATGTCCTTGCCGTTGAATTCCACATAGCCTTCCGATTTAGATACCAGGTTCATGATGGACTTAAGAGTGGTACTTTTTCCCGCACCA
>DKLE01000097.1 GCA_002455605.1 Firmicutes bacterium UBA6648 | reverse complement strand
TAGCTTTCGATCTCAGTCATTATTTTATCTTTGTCCTTCAGAGAAGTGCCATAAGGAACATCCACATTGATTGTGAAGGTTCCTTCATCCGATTCAGGCATTAATTCCGTACCCACAATTCCCACTAAAATTATGGATACAACAAAGATCCCTATGCATGTTAAAATAATTCGCTTACGCATTTTCAGAGCCTTTCTCATAAACTGATCGTAGGACTCCGTTAAATCTTCAATGAACTGTGTAAATTTCTGAAGCTGCCGGAACTTATACCGATGCCTGCCAAATCGTATGTAATCCGTGGACAGTCCTTTCGTCAGCAGCTTTGAGCAAAGCATCGGCACCGCTGTAACAGCTACTATCAAAGATGCCACTAAAGCAATAATAATTGTAAAGCAGAAGTCTTTAAACATCATGCCTGTAATGCCTCCGCTAAGGGCAATGGGAAGGAATACCACAACTGTCGTAGCCGTAGAGGAAACAATTGCAAGAAAGATTTCTTTACTGCCCTTTTCAGCTGCTTCTGCGGCGCAGCCGGTTTCCTGTCTTAATCGGAATATATTTTCCAGCACTACGATAGAGTTGTCTACCAGCATACCTACAGCAATAGTCAGAGAGCATAAGGTTATCATATTCAGTGTCATACCCCGTGCCTTCATGAGGGCAAAGGTGGCCAGCAGGGAAATCGGTATGGATAGTGCAATGACCAAAGTTGAACGAACATTTTTCAGGAAAAGAAATACCACCAATACCGCCAGCAAACCTCCCATAATAGCCGATTCAGAAACGGAATTAATGGAATTCTGAATAAAATCCGCCTGATTAAAGCCTACGGTAAATGTTAATTCAGGGAATTTCTGCTTTAACTTATCCATCTCCTTCAATACTGCGTTAGAAGTAGAAACCGTATTGGCATCCGACTGTTTGGTTATAAAAACACCAATAGCTGTCTTGCCGTCGATCCTGCTGATGGATTCCTGCTCCTGATAGGTGTCGGAAATCGAAGCGATATCTTGTAGCCTCACTATACTTCTGTCATTCAGTGTGATGGGCAGATTTTTAATGTCATCCACTGACTTAAATTCGCCCATGGTCCGGACTACAATTTCCGTATCACCCTTTGATACATCACCGCTGGGCATGTTAATATTTTCGGCTACTAAGATCTGGGCAATCTGACCTAACGATAAGCTATAACCGGAAAGCTTATCCTGACTTATTTCTATAGCAATTTCCTCGTCAACACCACCCATAGCCATTACTGATGCAACGCCCGCAACTCTTTCAAAGTAATTTAATACATTATCTTCAATTTGGCTGTTGAGCTGATCTAAAGGCATATCGCCGGATATATATATCTGAGTAATAGGCATTGCATTTAAATCCAGCTTCATTACAGTAGGATCGCCGGCATCATCGGGCAGATAGCTCTCAACCATGGCAATTTTTTCTCGCATATTTAATGTAGCAAAATTCATATCTGTATCCATTTGAAACTGTACCATGACAATGGAACTGCCCGGCATACTCATGGACATCATTTCATCCAAGCCTTCTACCGAGGCAAGCGCCTGCTCCAAGGGGTCCGTTACCATAGTCTCTACTTCCTCCGGGGAAGCATTGCTGTATGTGGTCATAACCAAAGCTACCGGATATTCAATCTTAGGAAACAGATCCTGTGGTATTCCTATTACAGCAGCAACTCCCAGCACAACCACCATAAGCATCAGCATGATCGTTGCGATAGGTCGTTTGATTGATATACTAGATAAATTCATATTCGCACCTCTATTCTTCTATTTCGTCACATTAACAGGGGTGCCCTCTGTAACATACTGCTGACCAGATATAACTATCATATCTCCTTCTTTCAGACCGGAAAGAATTTCTACATATTCTCCATTATCTATTCCTGTAGTGACTTCATTATATTTCGGAACATTTTCTTTATTTAATGTAACTACCACTGCCGTACCGTTCTTCATAATAACACTGTCGGACGGAACGCAGAGAGTATCCTTCTTTTCTGCTGAGACAATTTTTATTTCAGCAAACATTCCAGCCTTAATTTTTCCCGTATCATCACTGAGTGAAATTTTAACCGGATAAGTAAGGCTGCCTGTGGCAGGTGCCGGAGAAATAGCTTCGATAACACCCTTATAAGCCTCCGCTCCCAGTGTAGATATATATACGTTCACCGTATCACCAACGTTTAATTCGCTCACTATGTATTCTGAAACATTGGTATTTATCTGAAGCTTGCTGACATCCGCTACAGTCATAGCCGGAGCTGCTGAAGAAGCAATGCTTCCTACTGCTATATTTTTTGCAGTGATATATCCGTTAATAGGCGAAGTAACTGTGCAGTTACTGTACGCATCACTGGCCGCAGCAAAAGTTTGCTGGGCATTGGCGTAAGTAGCCTGTGCCTGTTCAAAATCCTGATAGGACACCGCTCCTTCCTTATACAGGACACTGGTTCGATCATAAGTGGATTTCGCTACATTCAGTCCTTCCTTCGCTTGGTTAAAGGACGTCATAAGCTGAGTTCCGTCGATTTGGAACAGCGTTGTACCCTTCGATACCCGATCTCCGATTTCTGCATTGACAGCCGTTACTTTTCCGGAGACAAGCGGTATAATGCTTACCTCTTCAATCGGCTCCACTCTTCCGGTAATCGGCGAGGTTGTACTGATAGACATTTTTTCTGCTAATGCAGTTTTGACATTTACAGGTGATTCTTCTTCTGTCACTGTTCCCGACATAGAAGAAATAATCCTAAAAATAACCAATCCTATTACAAGTGCAGCTGCTGCAATTGTAATAACCTTATTTACTTTCCGTTTTTTCCCGTTTTCTACAGTCTTTGATTCTTTTTCTGTTTGCAAATTATTTACCCCCTAAAATACTCTGTTTCTTTTAAACATCAAACTGACCCACCGGTCAGCTTTTTTAATAATAATTCAAAAATATTCCAATGTCAATAAACTCTCGACAGATCGGAAG
>DKLE01000219.1 GCA_002455605.1 Firmicutes bacterium UBA6648 | reverse complement strand
TCTAGGTCCGGTTGGCCCAGTGGGCCCGATGCATCTGCAAGGATCATTGGGGCATGAATAACCAAAAGAACCTTTGGGACACTTAGAGCTTGGACAACCTCTAGAGCCAATGGGCTCAATTTTGTTACATTCTGAATTGCAATTATAGAATTTGCATGAAACGCTGTTTTCCGGAGTAGAATTATTTGAATTTTCTTCATGATAATTTGCTATTTTAGGTGGTTGTAGTCTATGACTATTGTAGTCATTTGACATTTTATTGCATCCTTTCATGATTTAATAAAAATAAGTGATTTAATTAATAATATATGTTTCAATACAGTTATAAGTTCTTAAAATGGGCATTTTCCATTTATTCTATAAGCCTATGGAACGCAGAGTTAAAAAAGAAGAGAATAGAACTAAATGAAAAATAAAGAAGGAGGGAAACAGGGTAAAAAAGTTAAAAAGTGATAATATTAATAATAAAAAATCTCAGAGGGTTAATAAGAAATAATAACGAATCAAATTGTATTTTATGATATTATTTAATGGAAATATATGAGAAGAATTCTGCTGATAGTATTTTCGGAGGAAAGACCATGAAAAATATTATTAACTATGTTCAAGAAGAAAAAGCATCTTTTTCAAATAAAGCTTTTCGTGAAATAGACAGTCTGGTATTATCTCAGCTGGCTTATTTGTATTTCGATGGTTTTGTTCCTGAGCTGGAAGAATGTTCAGAGTCCATAGCCTTGGGGAGCATAGTTTACAGAAAAAATAAAGAGAAGCTATATCAGAATACGAGGGACAGTATGAAAAATCAAAAGCTCTTGCAGGCTTGTACAAGCAGTCCACGATTTGGTGATATGAAGATAAATTTTTATGTAAACAAATTAGATTATATAAAAGAAAAACAATTTTCTGCGGTAACCTTCTTATTAAGTGATGACACTGCTTATACTGCTTTTCGGGGGACTGATGCAACCTTTGTGGGATGGAAAGAAGATTTTAATATGGCATTTTCCAATTTCATTCCTTCCCAAGAAGAAAGTGTTTTTTATCTGAATCGAGTAGGAAAATTATTTTCTGGCAGTTTAAAAGTAGGAGGGCATTCAAAGGGGGGAAATCTTGCTGTATACGGGGCAATGAAATGTAAGTCTTATATAAAGAGCAGAATAACCGACATTTATAGTCACGATGGACCTGGCTTCAGAAAAGAGATTTTTGATAGCCATGAATACTGTCAGATAAAAAATCGAATTCGCCAATCCATCCCGCAATCTGCATTAATAGGAATGCTTTTGGAGCATCATGAAAAATATGTCGTAGTAAAGAGCAGGAGAATAGGAATCATGCAGCATGATCCATTTTCATGGCTGGTTAATGGAGATGACTTTCAATATGAGGAACAGATAGACAATATGGCTGTATATGCAAACAGGGTACTCCAGGAATGGCTGGACTCTTTAAACGATGAAAACAGAGAACGATTTGTTGATACTTTATATAGCGTCATTAAAGCCACCGGTGCAAAATCCTTTTCTGATTTAACGGAAGAATGGTGGGAGAAGGTACCAGCAGCATTAGATGCCATCCGGGGAACTGATGAGGAGACAAAGCATTTCGTACTGCAAACCATACGAACGCTGATTATTATGTCGGTTAAGAATCTGCACTTAGAATTGAAATGATTCAGCCCTCCGTCCTTATTAGGCGGAGGGCCTTTATAGTGTGCGCCCAGCATGGGCGCAATCTTATGGGTTAAAGTCCCTAGTCTGCCCTAGTAGTGGGAAAGACATAGCCAATGGCAAGGGTGTCGTGAGCGATTGCGAATCTGAAGGAAGCCGGACGGCAAATCTCTGGTGTGACGAACAGAAATCATATCAGGCTACAGTTAAGGATAAGGCTGCACTTCAAGTCAAAGTCCAATAACTACTCGGAATTAACTGTGGTAAATATGGCAGATAGATGGAGAGGAAGATTGCGTTCTTACCTGGGGAGGTCTCAGGGACATAGCCAAAAGCAATACAACATTTGCGGTTATGGTTGAAACAAGATTTATCATGAGAAGTGAGCAGAGGTCATAGTACCAATGCAGTTGCAAATGAGTTGGGAAGGACTAAACTTTAGGAGATGTGAGTAAATGAATGTAACTAAGAATGAAATTAAGGACAGACAACTTCATATTGAGGACTATCTGCAAATGGTATCTGCGGAACAGAAAGAGTATGCAGAAGTGTCCACTTATTCGAGGATTACTGAAAACAACGACATCATGGCAGATTTTCAGAAGGACGAACTGTTGGAAGAGATTTTGCAATCGGATAACCTTAATAAGGCATATAAGAAAGTAAAATCCAACAAAGGAGCAGGCGGTGTGGATGGGATGAGCGTGGATGAACTTCTATGGTTTCTCAAAGACAATCAAAAGCAACTTATTCAAAAGTTAAAGAATGGGAAATACAAACCCAATCCAGTCCGTAGGGTAGAAATACCCAAAGAAACTAAAGGCGAAACCCGAAAACTGGGTGTACCAACAGTGGTTGACCGTGTATTTCAACAGGCTATTACACAGGTACTTTCCCCCATATATGAGGAACAGTTCTCGGAGAACAGTTATGGTTTTCGACCAAAACGAGGTGCACACAATGCATTGAAACAGTGCCAACAGGAAGTTAATGAAGGCTATGTATACGTGGTAGATATAGATTTAGAGAAATTTTTTGATACAGTGTGTCAGAGCAAACTTATTGAAGTGTTATCACGTACCATCAAGGATGGCAGAGTTATATCGCTTATCCATAAATATCTCAATGCGGGAGTAATTAGAAATGGAATGTTTGAAAAGACACATGTTGGAATGCCTCAAGGGGGACCGTTAAGTCCACTGCTTAGTAATATCATGCTGAATGAATTGGATAAGGAATTAGAAGGCAGAGGGCACAGATTTGTGCGCTATGCGGACGATTGTATGATTTTCTGCAAAAGCAAGAAGAGTGCAGTAAGAACCTTAGAAAATATCATACCGTTTATCGAAGGAAAACTTTTTCTAAAAGTAAACCGAGAGAAAACTAAAGTGGCACATATCAACAAAGTGAAATATCTTGGCTACAGCTTCTATAGATACAAAGGGAAATGTAGATTAAGAGTACATCCCAAATCGATAGTAAAAATGAAAGCAAAGTTGAAAGAACTCACATCGAGAAATAACGGATGGGGAAATGAACACAGAGCATTGAAATTAACACAATTCATTAGAGGATGGGTAAATTATTTTGCAATGGCAGATATGAAAAGTACGCTAAGTAAAGTTGATGAATGGTTACGGCATAGAATAAGGTGCATTTATTGGAAACAATGGAAGAAAGTGAAAACTAGATTTAGTAACCTTAAAAAGTTAGGTGTGGAGAAAGAAAAAGCATGGATCTGTGCTAATATGCGAAATGGAAACTGGTATTGCAGTGGATATTTTGTGCTACAAACCGCATTTAACAATAAAAGACTCCGTGAGTTTGGATTTATAACACTCACGGAGCAATATCTGAAAATATGTGTAAACTAAAGAACCGCCGTATACGGAACCGTACGTACGGTGGTGTGGGAGGTCGGTAGATAAAATAATTATCTACCTCCTACCCGATTCAGCTTACTTTATTCACTGCATAGTTCAAGCTTTTTGGTTTATTCATTTTAGCAAATTCTTTTGTAATTAAAATGAAGCATAGTATAAGAATACCCATATCTGTAATCACTGGGGCCCAGAACACGCCTTGCACGCCTAATCCTCCAATTCCAGGAAGTACAAGAGCAAGAGGAATGAAAAATATAATTTGACGGAATAATGTGAGCATAGCGGCAATTCCGCCTTTTCCTAAGGATTGAAATAGTGTTATAGATAAAATCATAACTCCAAGCAAAATATAAGTAGAAAAGAATAGCCTTAGGCTGCCGATGCCCATTTGAGCGGTGATATTATCCGTTATAAACATGGAAAGCATAGCTTTCGGAAAGAGCATAACCGGAATATAAAATAGTAAAGAAAAAACGGTAGTACCCATAATAAACGTGCTTGTGATTTTCCTTACACGAGAATAATCTTTTGCTCCATAATTTGTTCCCACTGCTGGCTGAAAACCCTGGCTTATTCCCCAGAGAGGAATAAAAGCAAAGGCTTGAATTCTGAGGCAGGCGCCCAGAATAATCTGCCATTCATTTCCTCCGTAGCTTGCAGCGGTGCTATACATGATAGTTTGTTGAATAAGCTGCATAAGCTGCATGAGCATGGCGGAAATTCCTACCGAAAGAACTTGAGGCATCAATGTTCTATCCAGGCTGATAGAATGAATGCGAACATTTTTACTTTTCCTTACGAAATACCAAACGGTAACCAATGCTTGAACAATCTGAGCAATAACCGTGGCGTAAGCTGCACCGGTGATACTGTGGGTAATGGTTATCATGATGGGATCCAGAATAATATTGAGAAGTGCTCCGGCTCCCATAATTATCATAGCCCGTTTCAAAAGTCCTTCCCCTCGCATAACCATATTTGCCGCCTGTGCAAAGTTGACAAATATAGAACCCGCGAAAATAATGCGAAGGTAAAGAACGGCATTTTCGAGAATTTCCCCTTTTGCGCCGGACAAAAGAAGAATTTGACGGGTAAAAAGCATCCCTATAACAGTTATGATTAGGGACAGTAAGAAAACACTCATAGTTAAATTTCCCATGATTTTATCCACTGTAGTCTGATCTTTTTTACCGATAGCCCGGGATAATACGGAAGCAGATCCCACACCTATCAAGGTAGCAATAGCACTGTTGACTAATGTAAAAGGATAGGACACTGTAACAGCACCCATTGCTTGGGGTGAGATCATCTGACCGACAAATACAGCATCCATAAAATTATATAGGCCGATTACTACCATACCCACAATGGCAGGTAAGCTCAGAGAGATCATCAGATTAAAAGGTTTTTCGTTTAACAATTTAGTTCGTGTATCCATTATTTGTTCCATAAAAATTTTCCTCCCTTGGTTAGCTAAAGCTAACCCGATTGCTTAATTATAGACGGCTGAAAGACCGTCTTATTTATTTAGGTTAAATTGTGAGCTAAGAAACATAATTTTAATAAAATATAAATTAATAAGAGGACGAAAATATATCCAGCCATCCGCACCGAAAAAACCGCTGAAGCTGATGAATATATATGATTGCATCGGCTTTGTTCATATCGTGGACAACAATTTCAAAAATGCCGGACCAATAGGAACTGCATAGCATGTGTAAGAGCTCCGGTGTGAGCCGTCCTGAAGTAATAGCATCATTGCCTATGGCTTCAATATATTTAAGAGTATATTCCACATCGTATTCAACAATATTATGTATGAAATCTGAAAACATAGTTCCTTCTGCATGACAAACCAGCAGCTTGAAAGCAGAAAAATCATCATAAATGATGTTTACAAGCAGGTGTTGAAGGCCATCCGTATATTCCAGCATTTTATCCCAATTCATAGGTGCCATTTTATCAAAAATGTGTATCTCTTCTCTAAATTTACATTCGAAGTTATGGGCAGTCAATTTTACGATAGCGTTAAATAATCCTTCTTTATCCTTAAATCTTGTATATATAGAGCTGGTACTGGTATTTGCATTTTCTGCAATGACACGAAGGGATGCATCCTTGTAGCCTTTTTCTAAGAACTCTTGTTTAGCACAGGCAAGTAATTTATCTGTAACGCCTTCCAATTTCTTTGCCATAATTCACCTCTTATTTAAATTCATAACAGTGTTATATAACACTGTTATGAATTTATCATGACTTTTTATTTTTGTCAATACTTACTTTCTATTATTGAATTTTGTTAAATTCGTTAAAATAAAAACCAATTTATTTACAAGGAATTGACAGTCTATATAATTAATGATAAGATTTGGGTTAGCTAAAGCTAACTTGATTTGCAAAATTTATGCTGCAATAGGGAGGAACAAATGCCGTGAAAAAATATGAATACACTACCAATAATAAAGATCAATATTTGTGCTCCATTTGTGATGCATGGAATGCAGCATACAATTTGAACAGAGGGCAAATAGAGTATCGGGTACCTGAAGAAGCTGGAGAGGGAAGATTGACAGGCATCTCTCTTAGCAGGGGAATAAGGATTATCGACTATGGTATGAATTTTAGTGAACCGATAGAAATCCACGGCATATCCAGGGAGCCACATTTAGATCTTCTGTTTTGTTTAGGGGAACATATGAATTGGGGTTTGCCTGAGAGCGGAAAAGATTTTGAATTACTTACAGGGGAGAGCTATATAGGTGTAAGCAGTGAAACGAAAAAGCAAAGTATTTTTCCGGCAAAGCGCAATATACATATCTTAGAAATTAAGATGCCGTTGGATAGGATACAAGATATTCTGGGAGATGTGCAGAGGGAGGGCGAAGAAGAGTTCTCAACAGAGCAAATCATTCCATACGGAAGATATGGAATGACGCCCTCCGTGCAGGTTATTTTACAGCAGTTGCTCAATTGTCCTTATCCGGCCTCATTGAGACAGCTTTATATGGAAGGGAAGCTTTTGGAATTGGCGGCTGTTTATCTGCATGAGGTCCTGCATCAAAGAAGCGAACAAAATCGTTCATCTTTATCGGCAGAAGATATTCAATGTGTGTATGAGGCAAAAAAAATATTGGACAACAGGACGGCTGAAGCTCTTTCCTTAATGGAACTGTCTAAGCTGGTGGGAATAAATGAGTACAAACTAAAAAAAGGATTTAGAGAATTATTCAAAACATCAGTTCATCATTATGTCATACATAGAAGACTGGAATCGGCTAAACTCTTATTGGATAAGAATGAAATCACTGTAAGTGAAGCTGCATATAGGGTTGGATACGGAAATGTCAGTCATTTTGCTGCAGCTTTTAGAAAAAAATACGGTATCAATCCGGGAAAATATCTCAGAGCTATAAGGAGCTGTGAGTAAATCACTTCACACTTTCGGAGCATGAAACTTTATAGCTAAAGATATTGACATAAAAGAACAGCTGTGATATTTTAAAGATAAAAGTCGACTTTATATGTCAAAATAAATTTATTTAAGACAATAATCGATTATTTATGCTGCTTGCACAGAAAGCCATGGAAACAAGGATGTATTTTGTGCGGCAGATATGATTACAGTAGAATATTACAACAGATTAAGTGCCCGTATAGTTTATAGAAATGCGGGAGAATAGGGAAGAGGGTGAGAATCCCTCGCGGAACCGCCGCCGTAAGCGTGGAATTGTTTTATTAAGCCACTGGAATTTTTCTGGGAAGGGTTGAAACAGTGATGATACGAGAGCCGGAAGACCTGCTTATATCTGAATACATCAAAAGCCGTCGGGTATTACGGTGATGTCAGGCAGTGTCTTACTGCTGTTATTTGTTTTGTTGCAATACGGGCAGCAACCATTCTAGGTTGCTGCCCGTTTTTATGTGCGCTGCTGTAAATATGCATCAGCGTTCAATTTTACTGCTCCGGCTGTATTGCATATCACTAATCCGAAGCAGACATTCAATTAAAAAATAAAGATTAAGAAAGGAAGTAATAGGTTTACAGCTGAATTTCCAGCTGCAAGCTTATTATATGGGGAGAAAAACATGCAGTTTAAC
>DKLE01000056.1 GCA_002455605.1 Firmicutes bacterium UBA6648 | reverse complement strand
AAAGTCGTTTTAATATAGAAGTAACCTTTGGTACGGGAAAAATTGTATATAAAGAGACCATTGCCAATTCCGTTGAAGGAGTGGGACACTTTGAGCCATTGAGACATTATGCCGAAGTTCATTTGCTGTTAGAGCCGGGAGAGCCGGGAAGCGGTCTTCAGTTTGAAATAAAATGCAGTGAAGATATGTTGGGAAAAAACTGGCAGAGACTTATATTGACCCATTTGCAGGAAAAACTGCACAGAGGGGTGCTGACCGGATCTGCCATTACTGATATGAAAATTACCTTAGTTTCAGGCAGAGCTCACAATAAGCATACGGAAGGCGGTGACTTCAGAGAAGCCACCTATCGTGCAGTGCGCCAGGGCCTCAAGGAAGCAGAATCTATATTACTGGAACCTTATTATACATTTCAGCTGGAATTACCTGAGAAAATGGTAGGAAGAGCCATGTCAGACATCGAACAAATGCATGGAGTCTGTGAAATATCCCAGAATAATGGTGAAACTGCTGTTCTTGTAGGAGGCGCTCCAGTTATCACCATGAGGAATTATCAAAGAGAAGTGATGACTTATACCAAGGGGCTTGGAAGAATGTTTTGCAGTTTAAAGGGATATAAGCCTTGCCACAATGCAGAAGAAGTAATAGCGGACATTGGTTATGATTCGGAAAGAGATATGGACAACCCCACAGGCTCCGTGTTTTGTGAACATGGAACAGGCGTTCTGGTAGACTGGGATGAAGTAAAGGACTATATGCATGTGGAAAGTTATTTTCAGGATAAAGAAAGCTTTTGGGGAGAAGCTGAGCAGAACAGAACTTCTTACAAAGAGGAGAGACAGATTAGCTTAGAGGAAATCGATCAAATCATCAATAATACCTTTTATGCCAACCAAGGGAGAAAATCTGCTTGGAAACGACGTAAAACAACTAGTGAAAGTCATTATGAACCGGCTGTCCATGTCAGCAGGCATAATGAAAACAAAGAAGAGTATCTGTTGGTAGACGGCTATAATGTCATTCATGCATGGCCGGAGCTAAAAGAGCTGGCAGATGAGAATATGGATGGAGCCAGAATGAAATTACTGGACTGTCTGAGCAATTATCAAGGAATCCGAAAATGTCAAATTATTGTCGTTTTTGATGCTTACCGTGTTCAGGGTCATTTGGAGGAAGTTATCGATTATAATAACCTCCGGCTGGTATATACCCGGGAAGCTCAAACGGCAGATCATTATATTGAAAGGTTTGCTCATAGCAATCAGGACAAGTATAATATAACGGTTGCAACCTCAGATGGGTTACAGCAGATTATCATAAGAGGGGCAGGATGTGCCCTGTTATCATCCAGAGAGCTGAAGCTGGAGATCGAAGAAGCCAATAGAAGGGTACAGAAAGAATATCAGGAAATGTATAAAAAGGAGCGTAATTCTTTAAGTGATGTTCTATCTTTGGAAGTGAAGCAACGGATGGAAGAACTGATAAAAAAAGATTGAAGTAAAAATATTGCTTGACGAAAATAACTAATACTATTATAATACTAACATAGTTAGCTTATTGTTATGTAAGGGAGGTATAAAAGTGGATTATAAAGAGTTAGCTGCAGAGTTCATGCAAAAGTTACATATATTGAATAAAGCAAGACCTCATAAGCGAATCAGTGAGTCCATGCACGGAGAAGCTTTCGTGCTCAAATATCTTTCTTATCAGGACGGCTTCGTATTGCCAAGTGAAATCAGTAATATTATGGGCATCAGTTCTGCACGCATTGCAGCCGCTTTGAACAGTCTGGAAAGGAAAGGGTTGATCACTCGCCAGATTGATCCCAGCGATCGCAGGCGAATTCTAGTAGAGCTTACCTCGGAGGGGAAAGCCTTAGCAGAATCACAGCATCAGGAAATTTTAGAGAATACCACAAAGATGTTTGCTTTCTTAGGTGAGCATGATGCCAGGGAATATGTACGAATCACCGGTAGATTGGCGGAATATGTTTCTCAGTGTAAAGAAATGAAATAAAGGACGGTCACAATTTTTGTGACCGTTTTTAAGGAAAATATTGCTAACACTATTAGTTTCGAACTCTATTATGTAAAAACGGAGGAATATTTTATGATAAAAATTTTAAAGCGCTTAAATGGGCAAGAATGGATGCAAATTGGCATCAGTCTCATCTTTATTGTGACTCAGGTCTGGTTAGATTTAAAAATTCCGGATTATATGTCTGAAATCACACGACTGACTCAAACGCCAGGAAGTGAAATGAAAGATATATGGGTATCCGGCGGATATATGATGCTTTGTGCATTGGGAAGCTTTGTATCAGCTATTATTGTTGGATTTTTTGCTTCACGTATTGCTGCATCATTCTCTCAGAGATTGCGCAGCTTGTTGTTTTTTAAAGTGGATTCCTTTTCAATGGAGGAGATAAGCCGATTTTCTACTGCCAGTTTGATTACTCGTTCCACCAATGACGTAACACAGATTCAGATTCTGGTGACATTGGGAATACAGATGGTTATTAAAGCTCCTATCATGGCAGTGTGGGCAGTCACTAAAATTGCCGGAAAAGGATGGGAATGGACAGCGGTAACAGGAATAACTTTATTGATTCTAATCACTATAATCGGAGCAATTATGGCTTTTGTTATACCGAAATTTAGAAAAATGCAGACACTGACGGATAATCTCAATCGAGTTACAATGGAAAATTTAACCGGTTTACGTGTGGTTCGTGCTTATAATGCTGAGGACTATCAAGGAGAAAAATTTGAAGCTGCCAATGAAGAACTAACGTCGACTCAATTGTTTACGAGCCGGGGAATGGCAGTCTTAATGCCGATTATGTATATGATGATGAGTGGTCTTACACTGGCAATTTACTGGGTTGGAGCATATCTGATCAGTGCAGCTCAGGCAATGGATAAGTTGATGCTGTTCTCCAATATGGTTGTTTTTTCATCTTATGCCATGCAAATTATCATGTCTTTTATGATGGTAGTAATGATGTTTGTGCTGATGCCCAGGGCCGCAGTTTCTGCAAAACGTATCAATGAAGTGCTGGATACGAAGCCGACTATTATAGATGGAAATATTACAGAGGGAAAACCGGAAGCAGCCGGAGAAATAGTCTTTAATCATGTGAGCTTTAAGTATCCTGAAGCGACTGAATATGTCCTGCATGATATAAATTTTTCAGCTAAAAAAGGGGAGACTGTGGCTTTTATCGGATCTACAGGGAGCGGAAAGAGTACATTGCTCAGTTTGATACCGCGATTTTTCGATGCCACTGAAGGTGAGATTTTGATCGATGGAATCAATGTTAAAGAATATGCACAGGAAGCACTCTATAATAAAATTGGCTACGTACCGCAAAAATCTGTTCTATTTAAAGGAACAGTCTGTTCTAAT
Organism: Firmicutes bacterium UBA6648; assembly: GCA_002455605.1. GTDB lineage: Bacteria > Bacillota > Clostridia > Peptostreptococcales > Anaerovoracaceae > Aminipila. Next base: position 5,602 of record DKLE01000056.1, on the reverse strand, counting down.
GTAGGGTATGGAGACAATGGACGGGGAAAAGCCACCGAGGAAGAAATCCAACAAGCTGTGAAGATGGCACAAGGTGCAGAGTTTGTTGAAAAGCTGGAAGGGCAGTATACGGCAAATATTTCCCAAGGAGGTTCCAATATCTCAGGAGGACAAAAACAGCGTATTGCTATAGCCCGTGCCATATGCAGGAAACCGGAACTATACCTTTTTGATGACAGCTTTTCTGCATTAGACTATAAAACGGACAGAATGCTGCGAACAGAACTTAAAAAAGGAGCAGCAGGAGTAACCAGCTTGATTGTAGCGCAAAGAATCGGGACTATTATAGACGCAGATCAGATTATTGTACTGGATGAAGGAAAGGTAGCGGGGAAAGGCACACACAAAGAACTTTTGAAGTCCTGTGAGGTTTATAGGGAAATTGCCATGTCGCAATTAAGTGAGGAGGAATTGGCATTATGAGTGAAAATAAAAAAATAACACCTTCCGGAGGAGGCTCAATGGCAGGGGTACCCATGGAAAAACCAAAAAGCTTTAAATTAACCATGGGTAAATTAATACAGTACTGTATGAACTATTTGCCTGCCATGATAATTTCACTGATTGCCGCTATGGCAGGTACACTATTGCAAATTATAGGACCAGATAAATTGAAAGCGTTAACTAATGAAATCGGGAAGGGACTGCCCTCATTGATAAATGGTGTTCCTGTATTAAACGATATTGATATGAATGCTGTGGTAAATATTGCGTGGTCATTGGTGTTTCTTTATGTCGGCGCTATGCTGCTGAATTATATACAAAGCTGGATTATGGCAACAGCTACACAAAAAATTTCTAAGAAAATGCGATCCGATATTTCCCGAAAAATCAACAGGCTGCCGCTTAAATATTTTGATCAGACTACCTATGGAGATGTTTTAAGCCGAGTGACCAATGATGTGGATACCATCGGCCAAACAATGAACCAGAGCCTGGGAACATTGGTAACTTCGATTACCATGATTGTGGGATCTTTAATTATGATGTTTTACAATAATTGGATTATGGCACTGACTGCGGTAGCTTCCAGTGTGATTGGGATTGCTTTGATGATGGCAATTATGGCTAAGTCACAGAAGTATTTTTCTGAACAGCAAAGAGAGCTCGGCAATATCAACGGGCACATTGAAGAAACCTATACTGGTCATAATGTGGTCAAGGCTTATAACGGAAGTCGGGAAGCAAAGGTTTACTTTGAGAAGATTAACAGTAAGCTGTATGCCAGTGCATGGAAATCACAATTTTTATCAGGATTGATGATGCCTCTCATGGGCTTTGTGGGAAATTTGGGGTATGTAGCCGTATGTGTAGTAGGTGCGGTTCTGACTATGAATGGAAAAATATCCTTTGGAGTAATTGTGGCATTCATGGTATATATTCGGTTGTTTACCCAACCCTTGTCTCAGCTGGCACAGGCGTTTAACAATTTGCAGAGGACAGCAGCGGCCGGAGAGCGTGTATTTGAGGTTTTGAATGAAAAGGAACTGATCGATGAGAGCCAAAAGAGCAAACAGCTTGAAAATATTAAAGGGGATGTGGAGTTCAGAAATGTGAAATTTGGTTATCTACCTAATCAAACCATTATCCATGATTTTTCTGCTAAAGTAAAGGCCGGGCAAAAAGTCGCCATAGTGGGACCCACCGGTGCTGGAAAGACAACTATTGTAAATTTATTAATGCGGTTTTATGAACTGGACGGTGGTGAAATTTTGTTGGATGGAATACCAATCAGTCAGACTCCGAGAGATAATGTACATGAACAGTTCAGTATGGTTTTACAGGATACGTGGCTGTTTGAAGGTACTATCAGAGAAAATATCCTATACAGCAAGCAAGGGGTCACAGAAGAACAGGTCATTGCAGCATGTAAAACAGTTGGTCTGCATCATTTTATAAAAACTCTGCCTGACGGATACGATACGCTGCTGACTGACAAAGCAAGTTTGTCAGAGGGACAGAAACAGCTTATCACCATAGCCAGGGCCATGATACAGAACGCGCCATTATTGATTTTAGACGAGGCTACAAGCTCTGTGGATACCAGAACGGAACGAATAGTTCAGAAAGCAATGGATAAGCTTACAGAAGGGAGGACATCTTTTGTCATCGCTCACAGGCTGTCCACTATAAAAAATGCCGATCTGATTTTAGTAATGAAAGACGGGGATATTGTTGAAAGTGGCCGGCATGAGGAATTATTAAACGATGGTGGATTTTATTCCCAGATTTATAACAGTCAGTTTGAATAGCTAAAGTTTTTAGCTTGAAAGTATAATGGGATTGTATTATAATCGAAACATATGGAAATGTTTGACGAGAAACAGACCGCAGTATCAAATAAACTGTGGTCTGTTTCGTTAGCTGTAGAATGAATGTCCTTTGAATGCAGCAATTGGGGATAGACGAAACCTAATTTTTTATGGTATACTTGCCATGCAAAAACTTTCTTTTATGAGTGGATTTCTGCTGCAATTTAACATACAAATTGAGGCAGTTGTTCGTAATTATTTTGTGATTATATGTAACACATGTATTAGAATCTGACATATTGTAATCCTGTGATCCATTATCTGAACTGGATTTTAACGGACTATATCGACAATATTTTATAAACGGATATTTGCAATTTTTATATAAATTATCATCTACGATCTTGTAATGAAGCATACGAAGTACACAGAGGATTAATAAAGAAGGATTCCGATTGATGAATTCTTTTTTTTAAGGTAAAAAAGAAATTCATAAAGAAAGTGCGTATAAAGAATGATCGGTATTGATTAATTTACAGATAGGAGGGACATAACTGATATTAGATAATGAAGTGACAGGAATGCAGATATCATAGGTAGAATAAGGAGAGCGCAGGCCGACTTGTATAGCAAAATTTCAGCAGGAATGAAAAAGTAGGTATTATATTTAAAATATTACTATATCCCATAATACCATGATTTCAAATTAATAATATTAATAATTGGAGGGAAAGATGTTTTTAAAAAATTTATTAGTGTCGTGGAACAAAATAAGCCTGGTTAAGCAAATCATTATTGGCTTAATCATAGGGATTATTTTGGCGGTGGCATTACCAACACAATTAGCCGGGATATCCATATTAGGACAGCTTTTTGTCGGTGCATTAAAGGCAGTGGCACCAATCCTGGTATTATTCTTGGTTATGTCTGCAATCTCGCAGCATAAAAGCGGTCAAAAAACCAATATGAAGTCTATAATTGTTCTTTATTTGTTAGGAACCTTCCTGGCAGGTCTGGCTGCAATTGTTGCCAGCTTTATTTTTAGAATAAAACTGGTTTTACCAGGAGGAACAGAAGAAATTGCTGCACCTCAAGGTCTGTTTGAAGTATTAAGGGACTTAATTTTCAAAATAGTTGATAATCCAATCAATGCGATTTCATCAGCGAATTATATTGGTATATTAGCTTGGGCAATTTTATTGGGCTTAGCTTTAAAATTTGCTTCTGAACATACAAAAGATGTTATTTCTGATATTTCTGTTGCTATTTCCCAAGTAGTAAAATGGGTTATTAAGTTTGCTCCCCTTGGTGTTATGGGTCTTGTCTTTGATGCTATTTCAACTACAGGTTTAAAGAGCTTATTGGATTATGGAAAAATAGTTGCTTTATTGGTTGGTGTAATGGTCTTTGTAGCACTGATTTTAAATCCTATTATTGTATATCTGACCATACACAGAAATCCGTATCCTTTAGTGTTGAGATGTTTAAGAGAAAGCGGAATAACCGCCTTCTTTACAAGAAGCTCGGCTGCAAATATCCCTGTCAATATGCAACTGTGTGAAAAATTAGATTTAGACAAGGATACTTACTCCATATCCATTCCTTTAGGTGCTACGATCAATATGGCAGGTGCAGCAGTAACAATTGCTGTTCTCACTATGGCAGCCACTTATACTTTGGGAATCACTGTTGACCTTCCGACGGCTGTTATTTTGAGCTTCCTCTCCGCTTTAAGTGCATGCGGAGCTTCCGGTGTGGCGGGCGGTTCATTACTGTTAATTCCTTTAGCTTGCAGCCTGTTTGGAATTCCAAATGATCTGGCAATGCAGGTAGTTGGTGTAGGCTTTATCGTAGGTGTTATTCAGGATTCCTGTGAAACAGCTTTAAATTCTTCTACGGATGTATTATTTACTGCCGCTGCCGATATCAGAGAAAAAAAGAAAAAGGCATAATGGCATGTTAAAACGGGTTATCCTGTAACTAAATTTTAAAAATGTATTGAAGAAGAGTTTTTCAAGTTTGGAAAACTCTTTTTTATTTGCATAATAACTGATGTTTTTGGAAAATTTAAAGTTATTACTGATATTTCCAGTTAAGGAGGAAGAAAAAATGCGAGAGAATACAGAAAACAATTTGAGTGGTGCAGATAATAGCAGGCTGAATCCTGTAAATGCGACAAATAGTGAAGGAACGGCTGCGTGGTCTAACAGAAATGACACATACGATGAAACGAATGTTAATATTCCAGACAATTATTACATTGAGAAAGCAAAAAACTGGGTTGACAATGGCAGTAAATTATAAGATATAAATAGATTGGAGAAGGATTATGGCTAAAATACAGATGACTTTAGATGGAAATACGGCTGCAGCTTATGTTGCATATGCTTATACGGATGTGGCTGCTATTTATCCCATTACTCCGTCTTCCGGCATGGCGGAGCTGACTGATGACTGGTCCGCGAAGGGCAGAAAAAATATATTTGGACAAGAAGTCAGTCTGGTTGAGATGCAGTCAGAAGCAGGGGTGGCCGGTGCATTTCACGGGTCTTTGCAGGCCGGTGCGTTAACCACTACCTTTACAGCTTCTCAGGGATTACTGCTGATGATTCCAAATCTATATAAAATTGCAGGAGAATTATTGCCGGGAGTTCTTCATGTCAGTGCAAGGGCAATCTCTACACACGCACTTAGTATATTTGGCGATCAGCAGGACGTAATGGCTGTAAGGCAGACGGGGTGCGCGCTATTAGCCAGCGGATCGGTGCAAGAGGTGATGGATTTGGCACCGGTGGCACACTTATCAGCGATTAAAGGGAGAATTCCTTTTATACATTTTTTTGATGGATTCCGTACTTCCCATGAATTTCAGAAGGTTGAAGGACTTGAATATTCAGATTATGCGGAAATGGCAGACTTTGATGCAATCCAAGAATTCAGGGACAGAGCTTTGTCTCCTAATCACCCGGTAACTCGGGGTACTGCACAAAATCCTGATATTTATTTTCAAGGACGAGAGGCCAGCAATCCTTTTTATAATAACTTAATTTCGGTGGTAGAAGAATATCTGCAGAAGATATATAAAAAAACCGGAAGAAAATATGGATTATTCAATTATTACGGAGCTTCGGATGCAGAATATATAATCATAGCAATGGGGTCGGTGACTGAAACAATTGAGGAGACTATCGATTATCACAATTCGAGAGGAGAGAAATATGGCTTGGTCAAGGTTCATCTGTTCCGGCCTTTTTCTATTAAACATTTCTTAAACTGTATACCGAATACGGTGAAAAAGATTGCTGTTTTAG
>DKLE01000285.1 GCA_002455605.1 Firmicutes bacterium UBA6648 | reverse complement strand
AGAGAAGCGGCGATTAATAATGATTTTCAACTGATTTTATTAAGTGAAGATTTTAACCCTATTCTTTCCATTGAAACAAGACATAAAGCAACTATCCAGGATGCCATTAATCTGGGAAGAGAGAGGGATGTGGAGCGCTCCGCTGTCTACACGATGATTGATGTAAACGGAGTCTTGACCTACTGGGGTCCCGTTATGATTAGCGGTGAAAAATATTTTATGTTTATTGTTGATAATGAGGATTCCTATTCAGCAGGAGAGATTACCAAGTTAGCCGAAATTATAGAATTGGCTATGGGTATGTGGAAATATACGCCGGAAAGAGATGCCAGAGCAGAATTTATTAAAGCGTTGAGACGAGGAAATAAGAGCTTGGCATACACGCTGAAAGAAGAAGCCGGCATAAACAGTGAAGATATTCTGAGTGTGTTTTTTGCCAGAGGAATTGAAAATGAAGAAGGCTATCGGGTTTTGGTAAACTTTGAAAAAGAAGAAGAGCTGGGCATCATGAAGATTACTGAAGGGGAAGAAACCTACGGAATGATATTAAACAGGAAATCTCAAGGGGATGAGATTACATCAGCAATGAGGGCCAGCTGCATTAGCCTGTTCAATAAGCTCAAGGAAGAAAAAACCGTAAGGATTTTTCACGTTACCGGGCTGGACGGGATAGAAGGAGCTGCTGATGCGTACAGGTTGATCAGTGAATCCTGGGGCTTTGTTCAGAATGTGTTTCCTTATAAGCGAGTCTTTACAAAGTACGAGCTTGCGCTTGTAAGTAACTGTATTAACATACAGCTACAGGGCGGTTATGTTAAGAAAAATTATATTGAACTGTTGGAGCCGTTTAAAGAAGCAAAAGAAAATAAGGGCAGACAACTACTTGAAACATTGGAAACTTTTGTACTTGATGCAGGTATGAACAGTGCTAAAACTTCTGAGTTTATGGGCATACATACCAACACTGTACAATATAGGCTGAAAAAGATAAATGAAGTGCTGGATGTAGAAATAACGGGTAATCGTGTAATACCGGGGCTGACCATTGCATTAGCACTGAAAAGATTAGAACGAGTTGTACACTAATGAGGAATGTATAGAGTAAAATGAGCAGTAAATTTCTAAAACAAACTAAAAAATATTTGACTAAAATTACTGTAGTAGCTGTTGCCCTGGCAATGGCTACTACTTTGGCGTTTGGGCAATCCGGCAGCGGTAAATTGGAATCCGCAGAAGAGGAAGATAAAACAGAACGAGTTTATGAACGGATGATCGCCCATGGAGGAGGAACAGTAGAAGGATTTGATACCTCCAGCTCCGTTGATGCGGTAAATATGGCAATAAACAACGGTTTTAAGCTAATAGAACTGGATATGGAATTTTCGGCAGACAATAAGATTATTATGCTTCATGACTGGGATAGAACAGTGATCACCTATTTGGGAAGAAAGTTTGACATCAAGCTGACAGAAAAGCAATTCAATAATCAGTTGATTTGCGGGAAATTTGAGCCGCTGACTTTTGAGAAGCTCACTAAAATATTGGACAGCAATCCCCAGGTAAGGATTGTAACCGATACGAAGGGAGATAATATTAAACTGCTTACCACCATTGCAGAAAAATATCCGGCGTATATCAGCCGAATGGTACCCCAGATTTATGATTACAGTGAATTTGAGACCGTTTCTTCTTTAGGTTATTCCGATATTATCTTTACGCTGTATATGCAGGACAAAATTAATTATAATCAGCTTTTAGGTTTTGTAAAAAGAAATGATATCTATGCAGTGACCGTAGGGAAAGACTATTGGATAAAAGGCTTGCCGGAGAAACTGTCCCGGGATGGAATTGTGGTTTATACCCATCCGATTTATACGCTTGAGGAAGCGGAAGGAGAATTTAAAAGAGGGGTTTACGGCGTCTATTCAAGTACATTGATACCATCTGAAATAGAAGAACATGAGGCAGAATTCTATTTGATGCAGATGTCTGAGAAGGGTAAAGCGGTTAAGCTGACAGATGCTGCTATGCCGCAAGACAGGATAAGAACAGTGAAAAATCATGGTAACATGGATTATAAAGCCTGTAAATATAAGCTTGACGGAGAAAACCTGGAGACAAGGCTGTCTGAAATTGAGGACTCTCCCTCGGAGGCTCATGAACTGACCATTGAGATTTGGGATATATCCGGTAAATCAGAAGAGAAAGCTAATGTTCCCATTTACATAATGAAATATATTCTTACAAAAAATGAAGGAGAGGTCCGGATTTTAGATACCAAATATGCCTATCGGTTAAAAGCTTTAAAGAAGCTGCCTGAATTCCAGACAATAATGGATGCAGACGAAAAAAATAAGCCTGCCGAAGAAATAATGGATATTTTATCCAAGTCCTTTATCGCTAAAGCCGGAAAATACTATTATTATAACAACAGCATAAGCGGCAGCTATTCAGTCGGTGATGAACTGATGTCTGCTCAAAAATCTATCAGTGGCAATGTCATCGTACCTTTGGCAGAAACCATAAAAGAATTGGGAGCAAAGAATATAATGATGGATTCAGGAAGGTATATCTATATTGCCATGAATGATTCCAGGACAGTTAGTCAAGTTTACAGTAATTTTGTGAGAAAAGACACATATAATACTAAAATATCAGTACCTATTTCTTTATACAGAAATAAGGCTATGGCGGGCGGTGAAATAATATCCGTGGCATCAGGCAGAGACTTCATAGAAGACAAAGGTCTTTTAATCGTATTGCCGGAAAATTGTAAAGTGTCTGACAAAATGGCAGAAAAACTGGCCGAATATGCTGACTTCTTGTATAAAGACCAAAGCCTATTGCAAAAAGCCCAAATATAAGATATATTTATTCTGGTGTATACCGCGCTACTATTTACAAAAAAGCCTACTTTTATTCGTTAAGGAGGAAGTATATATGAATAAGCTTGATGAGCTGTTAAGGTTCAAAGCAGAAATCGCTTTGGGTGGAGGGCAGAAAAAAATTGATGCTCAGCACGCAAGCGGAAAATTGACAGCCAGGGAAAGACTGAACGTTTTATTTGATGAAAGCAGTTTTGTTGAGATGGACGTATTTGTGTCGCACAGATGCCACAATTTCGATATGGATGGAAAAAAAGCCCCTGGGGACGGAGTGGTGACAGGATACGGCATGGTCGACGGAAGACTGGTATTTGCATATGCCCAGGATTTTACAGTACTTGGAGGTTCCCTTGGAGAATATCATGCTGAGAAAATTGTAAAAGTGCAGAATATGGCTTTAAAAATGGGTGCGCCTATTGTTGGATTGAATGATTCAGGTGGAGCCAGAATTCAGGAAGGTGTCAATGCTCTTTCTGGGTTCGGCAAAATTTTCTATAATAATACTATCTCTTCTGGAGTAATTCCTCAAATTTCTGTTATTATGGGGCCATGTGCAGGTGGTGCCGTTTATTCTCCCGCTATTACAGACTTTATCTTTATGGTGGATCAGACCAGCCAGATGTTTATAACTGGACCTCAGGTTATAAAGACAGTAACCGGAGAAGATATTACCTCAGAAACATTAGGCGGAGCGCTGACTCATAATTCAATAAGCGGAGTGGCTCATTTCATTGGAAAGGATGATACGGAAACCTTGATGCAAGTCAGGGAACTGTTATCTTATATGCCTTCCAACAATTTAGAGCCTGCGCCAGTGTATGAAACAGATGACAGTCCGAATCGGTTGATTCCGGAGTTCAATGACATTATTCCGGAGAACCCGAACAAGGCTTATGATATGTATGAAATAATTACAAAGCTTGCAGATGATGGAAAACTGTACGATGTTATGCCTCTTTATGCAAAAAATATCATTACATGTTTTATTCGATTAGATGGAAATACTGTTGGTGTGATAGCCAATCAACCTACTTTTGGGGCAGGTTGCCTTGACATCAATGCCTCCGATAAAGCAGCAAGATTTATCAGACGTTGTGATGCATTTAATATTCCAGTGCTTACTATTGAGGATGTTCCGGGTTTCCTGCCTGGAAAGGATCAGGAATTCGGCGGGATCATCCGACACGGAGCTAAAATGCTTTATGCGTATTGTGAAGCCACAGTGCCTAAGATCACTATGATCTTACGAAAAGCATACGGTGGTGCTTATATCGGCATGTGCAATAAAGAATTGGGAGCCGATTTAGTGCTTGCTTGGCCTTCTGCACAAATTGCAGTAATGGGTGCGGCAGGAGCAGCCAATATTGTGTTTAAGAAGGAAATCAAAGAAGCAGAAGATCCAATAGCAAAGCGTGAAGAAAAAATTGCTGAATATGAGGAAATGTTTAACAACCCTTATAGAGCGGCTGAGATGGGATACGTTGATGACATTATTGAACCGGCAACTGCAAGACAGCGAATCATTAGCGGATTCGATATGTTAAGTTCTAAGAGACAGTCATTACCGGCAAAGAAGCATGGAAATATTCCGCTTTAGGAGGTGGCAGAATGGACTTATCATTGATGGAAAAGTTTGCGGATCCCGCATTGTTTGATTCTCTTTCTACAGGTGAAAAGACTACAGGAGCATTGATTACTACCTGTATGGGTATGGGAATCACTTTTATCGTTTTAATCCTGTTGTGGGCAGTGATTTATGTTATGGCTAAAATTGTTGCTAAAGCAGAGGGTACCTTTGCCTCAAAACAATCCCTAAGCATGGCGGCTCAAGCAAAAGGACAGGGCTATACTGAGAAGTCAGGCACAGAGGATGCTGAATTGGTTGCAGCAATTACGGCGGCGATTACGGTTTATGAAGGAAATTCAGGTTTGTCAGCCGGCTCTTTTGTTGTTCGAAGAATCACAAGGATATCCGGAAATGCATGGGGAAATGCAGGCAGGACCGAATGTCTGGATAGCAGGAAGTTTTGAGAATTAATCGAAAAAAATTGATGATTTTTTAGCATCTGGCCTTTCGGCAATTTGCTGTGCAGATTGGGATAGGTCATAATAAGGAGAATTAAAATGAAAAAATATAATATAAAGGTAAATGGAACGACTTATGAGGTGGAGGTTGAAGAAGTAGGAGCGGCAGTTACTCCTACTGTTACGCCGATTGTAAGACCGGCACCGGCAGAGCCGGCAGCTAAACCGCCGACAACAG
>DKLE01000280.1 GCA_002455605.1 Firmicutes bacterium UBA6648 | reverse complement strand
CCAGTCTTCTGATCCCTGAAAATACAACAGATACAAATTTTATAGCGTTTATTAATCGTCTTTTAGAAAAGAAAGGGTTCTCAGGTATTAATGTAAAAATTACTAATCCGGGTACTCCTTCAAAAGATGATGTGGGTAGTATTGCAGCCAATGGAGATATTACATATTTTTATCAGGAGCCGTCATCACTAGGGTATAATACTCCTTATGTGTTCGTCAATGAAATAAAACTGACTCTATCAAAAGGAAGTGTCAGCAAAGAAGTTATCGTAAGAGCACGCCTTGATTGGGATAAAGATAAAGTTCAAAATTGGCTTACAGAGGCTGTACTAAATACGATTAACTGGGAGAGCATCAGAGAGAGCAATACAGACCAGCAGGCTGTCATGGATTCTTTGAGTTTGCCGGTACGTAAACGGGATACACAAAGCAATCTGCTTGCAAATCTCACATGGAGTAGCAGCGATACCAGTGTGATCCAAATTGCTAAAGGTGAGGTTGGCAGTGATGCTCCGGTGATCGCAACAGTAAAGTGTCAGGCAGAGGATAGGGATGTTATACTTACTGTTTCTGCTGAGAATACAAAAGCACAGGGCATTACCGCCATAAAAACGATCACGCTTAAAGTGAAGGGAGATGGAACCTCTCTTTCTGAGCAACAAAAGATGCAAGCGTTGCTGGACAAGCATTACACGGATGACTGTATCACTTTGGCTTCAACAGGAGAAAAGATTACAGGCCCGGTTCACGAGGATGTAATGATACCGAAACACTCTAGAGCCTGGTTTGATGAGATATCTGGGCTGGAGTTTGCCACGGACATCAGTGAGCCCAACTCGGAGAGCAGTACAAAGCGAAATTACGACTTTAAGGCTATGGTTACAGATTCTCAATATTCTATTCCAGTATATCCGAGAATTAATGTGTATCGTCCTTTACCTGGACAAAGTGTGGCAACGGTTCATGTAACTGTGATTATGACTAAAGTGGACGATAAAAGTATTAGTGCAAGTAAAGTACTTACTTTCCAAGTCGCTCCATGGGAGCAGCAGGAGCTAAATACAGCGATTACGGATGCAACAGAGTTGATGAATCAGGCTAAGACGAATTATGCTGCAGCCCTGTTAAACGGCACGAAGAATACGGCTGATAATATAACAGAAAATCTTATTCCGTTTCGTAGGGTTACTTTACAGGAAGGTAAGACGGTATTCAGCAATAACATGATTTCTTCCGGCAGCTATTTAATTGCCGACGAATTCCCGGGATACGATCCGATGAAGGTTTACAGCGGAGGATATCGCACTTTTAGGTCTAGCCAGGAAAAAACCATTGCAAATGAAACCCTTCAGTTAGTGGGCACAGTGCCGGAAGACAAGCAGATAACCATAACCGCATGGCTCACCCACTCCCAGCTGGGGCGATACTGGGAAAAATACGGAGCGGCAGAAGATGCTACGCTTGAGAATAAAGAAGTATATAAAGAATTCAAGGATTTTTACAAAAACGAAGTAAACGCTATTTATATGGTTAAAGGTATAGGTGGGGAACTGGACCCTGCCGGAAGCAGTGCAGAGATAATATTTGCATTTTCCTATGACGGAGCGTTCGAGGTGAAACCTACTGCCATGAAAGTAGATGCAGGCTATGCCTCACGATTTGACATAGGAGAAGAATCAACGGGACCTACTGTCTTAGATGCAGCAGTTATGGCCCATAAGCAAAAATATGGAGATGCATTCACCTCTTCTACTGTGCAGAATTATATGAATGAAGGGCTGACCAGGCTTTTCGGACATGGAAATGGAAAAGATACTTACTTTGGTCATTATATTAATGGTGCGTATAGTGCAGACATGGCCGGTGAAGCCAAACTGAAAGATGGCGACCTAGTGTACCTTTACAATTATGGAAACTGGAATGGTAGTGCTACGGCTAATTTTTACCAAGAGGGTAGTTCTATCTTTGATGTGGTCACAACAAATGGCTCTCTCTCTTTAAATCTGATGAAAGCACCGGGATACGGAGAGACTGAAGCCACACCGGCCGGCAATGTACAGATTGGAGTGATGAACGAAGGCGGCAAGTTGTCTGGTGATAAAATTGTGTCCACTGTTCAGACAAATTCTGATGGCAGTTTTACGTTGCATTTCACGGAAAACGGAACTTTCTTTATCATGTGTGCAAATTCTTGTGACAGCAAGACCTTGTACCCGGCATGGTGTGAAGTTAATGTATCAGGTGTGATGACAGATGCAGAAATGCGAGAAATAGTAGAACAGGATAAAGCTGCTTTGAATGTGAACGGGTTGAATCTGGATGGCACGCCGTCTACGAGCCAGCTGATACTGGCATCTCAGGGAGTGAGTGGGAAGTCTATTATTAGATGGCAATCTAACATCACAAGTATTGTTACAAATGATGGGCAGGTTATCAAAGATTCACAGACCCATACGGTTAAACTGACTGCTGTTATTTCCTGCGGCAATGTTAGTGACTGTAAGGAATTTATTGTGCAGGTTCCGGCTTTGACTGACAATGAAGTTACAGAAAGTCTAAATAACGCTAAGAGCAGACTGACATCTGAAGCCCTTGCTCCAGTGGAATATGATGGTTTTGATGAAGCATGGAAACAAGGATATTACATCAAATCAAAAAATTTGGATACTAATATCCTGTCAAAAGCTACAGGAGCCGTAGATAATCCGGAGATTAATGTTGAAATTGACAGTTCATCAAACAGCGCAGTTGATATTGATGGTAAAATTACTTACGGTAGCAATGCAGTAACAGGAGATGTTGTATTTGGGTTAACCATAGGAGGGCAGACTCAGCAGCATACTGTCAGCTTAACGGTTCCGGCTCACCTGAAAAATAAAATGGAATACATGACGGAAGTATTAGGCAATGTGAATTTTGAACAGGTGAAGGGGAAGAATCTTACAAGTGATGATATCAAATTGCCTCTTTTCCTTCCAAATGCTTTGGATGTGGATGAAAAGCTTTATTCAATGGCAGAAATTAATGCTGAATGGACGTCGGACCATCCGGAAGTGATTAAAGTACCAAGCTATACTACTTCAAGCTCAGAAACAAATTATAATGCAGTGTACAAGACCCAAGTTGTGAGACCTGATGTTAAAACTATCGTTAATCTTACAGCAACATTCAGTTATAATACGGAATATGATGGTGTGATGGGAACGCTGCCTCCGGGAGCTATTAATGAAGATGAGATTACCAAGGTAATAACGGTTGAAGTAAATCCACTTACAAATGAGGAAAAAGCGGATGTCAAGAGTATGCTGAACGCAGCTTTGGACACAATCGGAAATGAAAAAATAACAGCTTACAAAAATAATAAAGACAGTGGAATAGCGGCAGACCTAACGGCTGTAACGGATGACTTACACCTGTACGACTTTGACAAAAATAGTGCTTATAGAGACAGTGGTATTCGGGTTACCTGGTCTAGCAATAATACCGCTATTACAGTCAACACACTGAGAGCTAAGGTGTCCCGCCCCATAGGAACACAAAATGCTGTCGGCAAGCTGACAGTGACACTTTTTAAAGACAATATCAGCATTAGTAAGGATTTTGAAGTGACTGTTCTGGCAGAGCCTAATGCGCAGCCTAAAGTTGAGGCCTTTGCATTAATGAACGGTATTGCTTCCCAATATGCAACTAAGGAAGCTGCATGGTGGGGAAAAATAGACGGTGGGAATTTCTGGAATTCAGTGGGGCTGGAAGCTTATAGGAAGTATCAACCGGACACAACGAACGTTCTTTCCAAAGAAGCCAAGCAAGCATTCGTAAATAAAATGATTACGTTATCGGTAGACGAAGATACAGATTCAGTAAGAAACGCAAACATTCAAGCAAATGTTATAAATGGCTTAAGTGCTCTGGGTTATGATCCAACAAATCTTTGGACAGTTAATCATTCAAAGATTAATGCAGTTGAAAAATTGAAAGCGATTTCTATTTCAGATGTGAAAAATAAATCTTATAGGACTATAGCTCCTTATGTATTAAATGCTTTGAAGCAGGGAGACTATGATACGGCGCAGCAAGAAAATGCTCATATTCAATACTTGATAGAGGAGCTGGACCAAGAGTCAAACTGGACTGCTGTCATAGATTATCCTGCCATGATGATGCAGGGACTGGCTCCATATTATGATCGGGCTGAAGTAAAAACCACATTGGATAGAGCTGTGACTAAGTTATCAGCTCAGCAAGGCTCAAACGGAAGCTTTGGAAATTGCAATTCTGATGCGATGGTGATTATAACTTTAGCACAACTGGGTATTAATCCGGCAGAGGATATTCGTTTTGTGAAAAATGGAAACAGTCTGCTTGATGGACTTCTTCTATATAAGACTAATGATAACAAAGGTTTTGGTTATACAAACGCACAATATAATGAAATGGCAACATCTCAGGGGTTGCTTGGATTAATTTCTGCACTGAACGTGATGGATTCGGAAGAAAGCTATAACGTATATGATTTCAGTAAAACGGCTAAAACAGCTGCTTATGCGAACGGAACAATCGAAGGAGAACCAGAAAAGCCTGTAGAAAATCCAGACGAAGGCAAAACCATAACGGTTACCTTTACCATGAAGGCTGACAAGGGTACTTGGATACCAGCTACTTCAGTAACTCTAAAAAACAATTCAAAAGTGTATCATGCTTTTGTGAAGGTTTTAGATGATGCAGGGTTTACCTATGTAGGTGCAAATAAAAATTATGTTTCATCTATCACCAATAAAAACGGATCAACTCTAGCTGAATTTACAAAAGGACCTAATTCAGGCTGGTTATATAAGGTAAACGGAATCCTTCCGAATATAGGACTGAAAGAATATGTATTAGGTAATGGAGATAAAATTGTTTGGTATTATACGGATGACTGGACAAAGGACCCTGGTGCAATAGAAGCAATGGGCGGAAGCTCTGGAAAGACCGTAACAGAAGAAAAAGCAAACAGTACTATAGGGAAAGTTGAAGCTGAAGCCAAGACAGATACCAATGGGGTAGCCAGTACAACTATATCAGATAAGGATATTTCTTCAGCCATCAAGGAAACTTTAAGAAAGGCTGCAGAAAGCAAAATGGATTTGATTAAAAAAATTGCTATTGAGGTGAAAGCAGATTCCAAAGCTACAAAAGTAGAAACCATTATACCTAGAGCATCTGTGGCAGAACTTAATAAAAAAGTGGATCAAGTGATGGTTAATACTCCAGTTGCAAATGTCAGTCTAGACAGCCAAACCTTAAAGAAGATTGCAGAAAATCTCAAAGGAGATGTAAAAGTCACAGCCGAAAGAACCGATGTGCAAAAAGCTATCATAAGCAACGAAAAGATCTCTCCGGAACAGCAAAACAGGATAGAAGCAAAGTTTGGAGGCAGATCTGTATTTGATTTTACAATGCAGTCAGGAACTGATAAAATTACTGAATTTGCAGGGATGATTACGGTTTCAATACCGTATAAGCTTCAAGTAAATGAAAAGCCGGAGGGTATTGCCGTTTATTATATCAGCAGTAATGGAATTATGACTAAAGTTCCTGATTCCAAATATAATAATGAAAAAGTTGAATTTATGACAAATCATTTCTCATATTATGCAGTAGTATATGAAGAAACATTGAAATTTGTAGATGTAACATCTGGAGCATGGTATAGGGAAGCCGTGGAATATGTAGTAAAAAATAATCTGATGAATGGAGTCAGTGCGACTGAGTTTAAGCCCAATGATCAGACTACCAGGGCTATGTTGGTAACCATTCTATATAATGCAGAAGGTAAACAAGAGATAAAGAGAGAAAGTCCCTTTGCAGATGTTAATAAAAATACATGGTATGGAGCACCTGTTATTTGGGCGTCAGAAAAAGAAATTGTAAAAGGTATGAGTGAAAATTTATTTATGCCAGCAACAAATCTTTCACGTGAGCAAGTCGCGACAATGCTTTATAATTATGCTAAGTTCAAAAAGTTAAATATAGCAAGAAGTGAAGCATCAGCAGAAAAAATGACAGATTTTGTTCAAATATCACCATGGGCTAAAGATGCCGTGAATTGGGCATTAGACAAGAAAATTATAAATGGAAAAGGGAATAATGTACTAGATCCAAAAGGAAATGCCACGAGAGCAGAAATTGCTCAAATGATAAAAAACTTTATGGAAGTTAAGTAGCCAAAAAGACCTCCTATGCAGGAATCAAATATAAAGGTTTCTTGCAGAAGGAGGTCTTTTGCAAATGTTTTCTCTATATCCACTCCCAATCGGTTAGCCATTTGTTGTAGGTTTTAGACCATAAACGTTTTTGAACTTTTCCATTTACAGTACGATATTTCCAAACTTTTTGTTCAGATCGATATACACTATGAACTTTGTGTTGGGAACTAGAGGTATTATAAATTTTTGATGAAGCGTATGTACAGATTTCGTTATTTAGAACAGGTACAAATGAAGCAATAAATAAAGCAATAATTAAAAGCGTAAAAGTTGTTTTGGATTTCATTTATTTTTCTCCTTTAATAAATTATAAAAATTATTTTATAGGCAGTGAGGAAAAAGGTTCGACATTGATATTATCAACGATAGCCCTATATTTTCCATCTGCATATAAGTCATA
Organism: Firmicutes bacterium UBA6648; assembly: GCA_002455605.1. GTDB lineage: Bacteria > Bacillota > Clostridia > Peptostreptococcales > Anaerovoracaceae > Aminipila. Next base: position 1,387 of record DKLE01000280.1, on the reverse strand, counting down.
AGTATTATTGTTATTTGGTTTTAAATAAGCATTTTCTGGTGTAATCTCATAAATTTCAGGTTTATTGTATGTTGTAGTTGGTTCATAGGATGGTTGAAGTACAAACATATAAGAAAATAAAGTTAACAACAGTATCATGAGGTAAAGGGGAATGGAAGTAATTATCTGATTTTTCTTATATTTTACATTTAAAACTAAATAAAATCTTTGGCTGATTTTTTTCATATTATTCGTGCTTATTAGTGCCGAGATACCAGCTAATTTTGTATATTGAGGAGTGGAAACTAAATTCACTTTATATTTAATGATTTTTTTTATAGTTTCTAGATACTCTACTCGCTGGGCTTCATTCATTTTATAAGTAAGTTTTAAGTCACATCGGACTTCTAATATATGGTTTAGGTTTTCTGATAATATATGTACAAATGGATTCCACCAAAATACGGCACTGATTAAATATATGAATAGCTTAACCCAAGAATCTTTATTTAAAAAATGTGTCCATTCATGCAATAAGATATTTTTTATTTCTTTTTCGGTAAGAGGAATATCGGGTAAATAAATTGTTGGTTGAAAAAAACCTATAATCATAGGGATGGTTATAGCTTTATTCTGTATAACCTTTACCTTAGTATGCTTGCCGCTTGAGTCTATAAGTTCGTTCATGCAGGCAAGGATTTGAGAATTATTAGTTCCTTCATCCCTGCAAATGGCTTTATTTATACAAATAGAATGAACAATATATCTGTTTAAAAAATAAATTATACCGATCACCCATACTGAGGTAAAAACATTAAGAAGACAAATTGAAATGTTTAGAATATTTAATTGTAGGATTGGGGATGTAAGGCAGTCTATAACTTGTGGAAATATAGATTCAGAAGGCACCACCAGAGTATATGGCATTTCAAAAAAACAAAATAATCTTAAAAAACATACTAGTACAAGTAAAAGTAAAGGGATAATATTAAAATTGACAATTATAGATGTACGTTTTCTCATAAGAATAATTACTATTATAAATATGTTAAACCAGAAAATTGACATAATAAAAGAAAATGCAGTAATAACCATTTATTTTTTGCTCCTTTTGTCCTGCAAAATGGTTTCAAGCTCATCTAAAGTATCATTATCAAGTTCTTCATCTTGAACTAGAGTAGACATCAATTTAATAATAGCAGAAGATTTCGATTGTAAATAAGAGGTGCTAGTTTTAAAGTGCATAACCTGGTATTCTTCAGGTGTGATAGCAGCAGTATAGGTACGTCCATAATTTTTGCCTGTTTGTACGAAACCATCTACTTTTATTGCATTCTTTTTTAATAATTGGTTTAGTAATATATGAATTGAGCTAGATTTCCAGGAACGCTCTTTGAATAGTTCGATA
>DKLE01000004.1:10238-12683 GCA_002455605.1 Firmicutes bacterium UBA6648 | reverse complement strand
ACAATCATACAATTAAATAGCATGTTATTCCTGATAGAGGAGTAAGGAGGATAAAAGTAATATGAGACTAATTAGAAGAAAAAGACGAAGAAATAGTTTTCGTCAAAAAACAAAGGTGAATTTTACTGCAATTATTGTTATAATAAGTATTGCAGTATTACTGGGCTATGGTACGGCAAAATTTTTAATTTACCCAATGTTTAACTCAGGAGATACTACAGAAAGTAATAAGAATGAAGGGTTTAAAATAGAAAAATTTTTAAGCTTTTTCTTTGATGAAGATAATGTGGAAGATAATGGTAATGGTACAACTACAACGGGACCCGGAATTGAGGACAACAATCAGGGAACAGATAAAAACGTTGTAGAAGACCAATTAAATATAACACCAACAGGGCAAACCCCAACGCCAAATACTCAAAATGGATATTGCATACAATTTGGCAGCTTTGCTACTAAATTAAGTGCTGAGAGTCTTGTTTCAGAGTTGAAGACCAGCGGCATAAATGCTGAAATTATTGAAAAAGATGGAGCATTTAAAGTCGTCAGTCAATTATTTGAACAGAAGGAGCAAGCTGTAGCGACAATGAATACTTTTGCAGGGACTAAATATGGGGATGCCTTTATTACACCAAGATAAATAGAGAAAGGTAAACAATATGATTCCTCTTTCCACCAAGATGCGGCCGGACAGCATAGACAATTTTATCGGGCAGAGTCATTTTATGTATAAAGGCTCGCTGTTTTATAATTCAATAAAAAATAAAACCTTTGATTCGGCCATTTTTTTTGGACCGTCCGGTACTGGAAAAACAACTTTGGCCAGAATTATTGCCAGGGAAATGGATGGTGAATTTTATGAATTAAATGCGGCTTCAACCGGCATAAAAGAACTGAAAGAAATTATAGAAAAGGCACAACTAAAATTCTTTGGTATTCAGAAGCAAACCACTTATGTGTATGTAGATGAAGTACATCGCTGGAATAAATTGCAGCAGGATACCCTATTAAAAGCCATCGAAGAAGGCGTGATTCATTTTATCGGCAGTACTACAGAGAATCCGTATTTTTCTATTAATAACGCTATTATCAGCAGAGTAAGAAATATATATGAGTTTAAGCAGCATACACTTGAAGATTTATTAAAAATTTTAAAATATACATTGGAGGATAAAGAACGAGGCCTTGGAAACCTTTCAGTTAAGTCGGATGAAGATGCTCTTCGGTTACTGGCGGAGTTGAGCTCAGGAGATGCCCGGGTAGCACTGGATTCCATGGGATTTATAGTAGATAATTTAAACGCTGACATGCATATTACAAAAGAACTTGTTGGTGAAGCTATGCAAAGAAAGACCTCTTTTTATGACAGGAGCGAAGATCGGTACAATCTATTGTCTGCACTGCAAAAATCCATACGAGGGAGCGATCCGGATGCCGCTATTCATTATTTAGCCAGGATGCTGAATGGCGGGGCAGATATTCAAACTATAGGGAGAAGGCTGCTTGTGATTGCCAGTGAAGATATCGGCATGGCGTATCCCACAGCTATCACTATTGTGAATGCGTGTGTTCAGGCGGCACTGATGGTCGGTTTGCCTGAAGCACAAATAAATTTGGCCCAAGCTGTAATTATTTTGGCTTCATCCCCAAAATCCAACGCCTCCTGCATGGCTTTATCCAAAGCCATGCAGGATTTAAAAACAAAGCAGATTGATGATGTGCCATTGCATTTAAAGGATGCGCATTATTCGGGAGCATCCAAGAGAGGTATCGGAATTGAATATAAATATCCTCATGCTTATGGGGGATATGTGAAGCAGCAATATTTGCCGGACAACCTGTATAAACAAGGAGTTCGGTATTATGAACCGACAGAAAACGGGAATGAGGCAGCATTCAAAAAGTTTTTAGAAGGAGTAAGAAAAATTAATGGCAGTGATTAAACTAGCAGAGAATTCGGGGTTTTGTTTCGGAGTAAAGAGAGCCATAGAAATTACGGAAGAAGCAGCACAAAAATATAGAGGACATAAACAGGTATATACTTGCGGACCTTTAATTCATAATAAAACAGTCACCGATGAGCTGCGGGATAAAGGCGTAAAGATTATCGACGGACCGGAGGAAGCTTCTGAAGAAGACGTGGTTATCATTCGATCCCACGGGGAAGGAAAACTTTTTTATGAAAAAGCCGATCAAATCGGTTATGAACTGATTGATGCAACCTGTCCCTTTGTTAAAAAAATACATCGGCTGGTAAGAAACGCTTATGATGACAAACAAAAAATAATAATTGTGGGAGATTCTGTACATCCTGAGGTTATAGGAATAAATGGTTGGTGTGAAAATAGTGCTTTTATGATTAATTCTGTTGAAGATGCAGAAAATATAAAAGAAGGACAATATTTCGTTGTTGCACAGACAACTTTACGGCGAGAACATTTTGAA
>DKLE01000004.1:0-10079 GCA_002455605.1 Firmicutes bacterium UBA6648 | reverse complement strand
GATTATTGCGAAGCTTAAAGAGAATAATTGCCGATTGAACATTAATTACACTATTTGCAATGCTACAAATGCAAGGCAAGAAAGTTGTAGAAAACTGGCACAGGAAGTAGATGCAATGGTAATAATAGGAGGGAAAGAAAGCTCTAATTCCCGGAAACTGTATGACTTATCAAAAAAATATTGCGAAAAAGCATATTTTATTGAAAATATAAAAGATTTACCATTGAAAGATATTGAATTATGTAATAAAATAGGAATTGCGGCGGGTGCATCGACACCTGAACGCTTAATTAAGGAGGTTATTGCTAACATGAGTGAATTTATCACTGAAAACAATGAAGAAAATTTAATGCACGACTTGATGGATGAGATTGAGAAGTCATTAAGACTGCCTAGAGGCGGAGAAATCGTAGATGGTACTGTTATTCAGGTAACTGACAGAGAAGTTGTTGTTAATCTTGGCTGCAAGAAGGACGGTATTATACCAAAAGACGAATTAACACTGGAAGGAGAACAAAAGCTTACTGATTTATTTAAAGAAGGCGATGAAATCCAGGCTAAAGTACTAAAGACTGACGACGGCGACGGAAACATTCTACTCTCTAAGAAAAAGTTAGAAGTAAATGAGCATTGGGATGAAATTAATAGTGCTCTTGAAGATAAATCATTTGTTAATGCTAAAGTGATTAAGGAAGTGAAAGGCGGAGTTATCGCTGCTTATAAGGAAGTTTATGGATTCATTCCACTTTCACAGCTATCTGATAAGTTTGTGGACAAAGCAGAAGAATTTATCGGAAAAACTCTTCCTGTAAGAGTAACACGTGCTGATCAGAGAAAAGGAAAGGCTGTGTTCTCTCATAAAGCTTATCTTACTGAAGAAAGACAGAAAAAGATTGATGAAGTTTGGGGCAGTCTAAGTGAAGGCGATGTGGTTGAAGGAACTGTGATGAGATTTACCGATTACGGTGCATTTGTAGACATCGGTGGAATTGATGGTTTACTTCACATTTCAGAAATCTCATGGGGCAAGTTAAAGCATCCACAGGAAGTTCTTTCTATTGGTCAGAAGGTAGAAGTTAAGGTTCTATCCATGAACAATGAAAAGGGTAAAATTTCTCTTGGTTTAAAGCAGACTAAACCTGAACCATGGTCAATTATTGATGAAAAATATCAGGTAGGACAAGTTATTACAGGAAAAGTTGTTCAGATTAAGGAATATGGTGCATTCGTAGAATTAGAGCCAGGTCTTGATGGTCTTGTACATATTTCTGAAATTGCTCATAAGCGTGTTACAAACATCGCTGATGAAATTTCAGTTGGACAAGAAGTAACAGCAAAGATTCTTGAAATTGATAGAGACAGAAAGAGAATCAGCTTAAGCATCAAAGAAACTTTAGAGGCTCCAGCTGTTGACGAAGTAGAAGAAGAAGCAGTTGCTGAAGATGCTGAATAATTTTAATTTCTAAAAGGTTAAATTTAGCAGGGTGCATGTAGCCCTGCTATTTTTGTATAATGAGGGTAGTACACATGAAGAATTTGATTTTAATAGGTATGCCCGCTTGCGGTAAAAGTACGGTGGGAGTGGTACTGGCAAAAACGTTGGGAATGAAATTTCTTGATACGGATTTATTGATTCAGGAAAGGGAAGGCGCGCTGTTACAGGATCTGATCGACCAAAAGGGAGATGACTATTTTAAAAAAGTGGAAGAATACATTCTTCGAAGTGTAGATACTGAAAATACAGTTATATCTACAGGGGGAAGCGCTGTATATTACCCTGAAGCTATCAAACATTTTAAGAAAAAAGGTAAGATCGTATATATAAAGGTGCCCTATGATACGATTGAACAAAGACTGGATAACATAACGACTAGAGGAATAACGATGGCTCCGGGACAAACTCTCCGTGATTTGTATGAGATGAGGGTTCCTCTATATGAAATAAATGCGGATGTTACAGTAGACACAGGTGGACTAACTGTTGAACAGACCATTGAAAGAATCATAGAATCAACAGCCAATAATTTATAATTGACAAGCAATATTGAATATGCTACCATAATATGGTAGATACGGCGAAGTATCATTTTAGAAAATTTTTAAAAAATATGATTAAGCATGACGTAATGCCTTGAATATTTTATATTCAGGGCGTTTTTTGTTTTTGCGATCAAATTTGATAAGAAAGAGTGGTAGAAACTATGGAAGCATAAAAAATAATTAAATACGGGAAAATTGTCATACAAGTACGAAAAAAATGCCGGCAAGATTCATAGAATTTAATTAGAGGAGAGTTGTTATGAAGATAAGAGAGAGTAGAAAAACAGGAAGAAGAAAAAGTGTAGCTTCAAAATTAACAGGCATGGTTTTATTAATATTAGTTATTATATTTGCTGCTTTTATAACTTTGTCATCTGCAAATACATATTTTCAAATGGAGAATTCCGTCATATCTGAGTTTTCCAGTACAACAAAAACAAATGCTATTATAGCGGATGGTATGTTAAATGAATCGGAGAAAGTCGTACAATTACTTTCGTCTTATATCGCTGAGTCTATGGAAAATGGCACAGCTGTCAATAACAATAGCGTAAGTACTGTTTATAACGTGGAAATATCGGATACGGCAAAGAGTATAGAGCAGTATGTAATAGACAGTATTCAAAATAATATTACTAACAGTGAAGATATCGTTGGAATGGGTGTTTTTTTTGAACCCCATGCTTTGGACAACAACATAAGAGATTATACACTTTATATGGCAGACAGCGGTACATCGACAAATTCAATACAGACCTACGGTAAATATGAGGATTATTGCGATGAGGAATATTATCAGGTCGCTCATGAATCCAAAGAACTCCATTTAAGTGAAACGTACGAGGATAACGGGATAGATATGATAACCGCTTCTTACCCTATATTGGTTAATGGAAATTCTGTGGGCGTCGTAACAGCAGATATCGATATCAATGTTTTTGCTGATTTTAAAGCAAATGCAAACAGTAAATATACAACCATGTTTTTTAATATCTACAGTGATAAATATAATGTTATCTATGATCCTATAGATTTAAAAAATGTAGGTCATAACTTAACAGAGTATTTTACAAACGGTGAAAAAATGTCAGATGTAAAAGAACAACTAAGTAAGGGAGAATCTTTTTATGCCAATGTGACGAATAAGGCTGGGAATAAAGTGATATGCTTTTTTTATCCTATAAAAGCAGGTAATCAAACTTGGTGGTCTATGGTGGGCATTTATCAAAATGAAATAATTAAACCGATTATCACATTTGTATTTTTGCAGGTTTTTCTTATGATTATCGCTTTAGTAGTTATAAGTTTTATCATTTTTATCCTAGTAAATAGATCTTTAAAACCTTTGAATGGTATGGTGATCGCTGCACAAAAAATTACAAAGGGAAATTTTGAATTAGATTTGAGCTCAGACAGAAATGATGAGATTGGAGAATTAACAAATGCTTTTAATGAAATGTCTAATAATCTTCGAGCTATCATCTCGGATGTAGCTATTACTTTAGAGCTCATTTCCGGAGGCGATTTTACGGCTAAAAGTCAGTGCTCGGATAAGTATGTAGGGGAATATGGTAAATTATATAAAATGTATGATGATATAGAAGACAATTTGAGCGCTGCTATTGTTGAAATCAGAAATGCTTCTGTGCAAGTAAATGTGAGCAGTGAACAAGTTTCTGACGGTGCTCAGGCACTCTCTCAGGGAGCCACCCAGCAGGCGTCTGCTATTGAAGAGTTATCTGCTACCATTACAGAGATTGCAAATGAAATAAAGGGAACCGCCGATTACGCCAAGGCTTCAAATATTATCGCAAGTGAGGCAGGTGAGGCTCTGAATGCGGGCACAGTCCAGATGTCAGAAATGACAAAGGCTATGCTGGACATTTCAAATTCTGCAAATGAAATCAGTAAGATTATTAAGACTATTGATGACATCGCTTTTCAAACCAATATTCTGGCCCTGAATGCTGCAGTGGAAGCTGCTCGCGCAGGTGTAGCCGGAAAAGGTTTTGCTGTAGTTGCAGATGAGGTGAGAAATCTTGCTCAAAAAAGTGCTGAAGCAGCTCAAAATACCACAGAGCTTATTGAAAATACAATCTATGCTATCGAAAATGGTTCCAAGATAGCTGTAGAAACGGTAAATACAATAGACGGGGTGGCTTCTTCAACTGGTAAACTGGTGGAATCCGCAGGAAAAATCGCGCAGGTATCCGATAATCAATCCAATCGAATTGAACAAATAACGTTAGGCGTTGATCAGATTGCATCAATTGTACAGACCAATGCGGCAACAGCAGAAGAAAGTGCAGCAGCCAGTGAGGAACTTGCCGGGCAGGCAAATCTACTGAAAGAACTGGTAGGCAGGTTTAAAATTGCATCCAATTAAAATTTCGTAATCAAGAGCATCTATTGCCATTGATAAAATTTGTAGATAACAGGATGTTTCCAGAATGTTAAGGCATACACTTAAGGGATTTGGTTAGGCTAATGGCAAGGAGGTGATACCATGAATGACAATATCGATTTAGGAAATATGACATCAAAAGAAATCGGAAATTTGATGACGAAGCCACTGGTGGATCGAGGGAAAGAAATTGCCAATATGGTAAATCAAGATCAAGAAGTTGATTATGGTGATTTACCATCCAGAGCATTAACATCACTTGGAAAACAAGCAGTCAATAACCAGACCAACCAGTATTAATGAACGAATCCAATAAAATAAAACCTTAGAAGGACATTCTAAGGTTTTATTTTATTGCTGTTATTTGGAAGCTTCGACTAGCTCTTCCGCACTTTTTAAAGTAGACTTGGTAACATTAAGCCCACCAAGCAAACGGGCAATTTCCTGCACCTTTTCCTCCTCTGAAAGGGGAACAACTGTAGTATATGTAGAATTTTCATCCGAGTGTTTCACAATTTTATAATTGTGACTTCCGCAGGCAGTAATTTGAGGAAGATGGGTGATACATATGATTTGATGCTTTTCAGCAATTTCTTTAAGTTTCTTTCCGACTATACTGGCGGCAATTCCGCTGATCCCGGCATCTATTTCGTCAAAGATCATCGTAGAGATATCATCATAGTCCCCAATAATTTTTTTAAAAGCCAGCATAATTCTGGACATTTCACCTCCGGAAGCAATTTTAGCCAGGGGTTTAAGCGGCTCACCCCGGTTGGTGCTTATAAGGAATTCTACCATATCAGTTCCGTTTGCAGTATAACCGGCAGGATTTTCCGAAAAACGAATTTCAAACTCTGAGCTGTTAAAGCTCAGCTCTAAGAGCTGCTCTTTAATTTGATGCTGAAGCTCTAATGCCGATTTCTTTCGCAGAGCAGAAAGCTCTTCACAGGCCTGCTTTAATTGTTCTTCGCATACAGATAATTTCTGAGTAAGAGTTTCTTTGACTTCATCGATATTTTCCATGACGGATAAGTCTTTTTCCAGCTGCTCTCTATAGGACAATATTTTTTCTATAGAACCGCCGTACTTACTTTTCAATTTATCAATCGTATCCAGACGTGAAATGACAGCATCCAATTGATCCGGCTCAAAAGTAATATCCTCTCTGATATTTCGAATTTCTCTGCTTATATCCTCTAATTTATAATAAGCGTCATCAAATTCAGAAAGTAAGCCAGCAACTGGTTTAGAATAGGGGAAAATTTCCTGAAGCTGATTTTGGACTTTGGCTAATGCTTCTAAAACGGAAGGAGAAGCACCGTAAATGGTTTCATATGCTATGGAAAGATTCCCATATATTTTTTCACTGTTTTGAAGAGAGAGAATTTCCTCTTCTAAGGCCGTATCTTCTCCTGGAGACAATTTTGCCTGAACAATCTCATTTAGCTCAAAAGCCATAAAATCTCGCTTCCGCTGATTATCGGAAGCACTAGCTATTAATGATTTAAGTTCACCTGAAAGCTTTCGGTATTCAAGATAAGACTTTTCAGCTAACGCTTTAATTGGTAATATTTCTGAGCTGTTATACAAATCAAGAAGGGTAATATGTAATTCGGGATCCAGCAAGGACTGATGATCATATTGACCGTGAATATCTGCGAGCTTTTTACACAGGGTATTTAAAAAGGATACCGATACGATTTGATTATTTACCCGGCATATACTTTTACCTGAAACCGAAATCTCGCGCCTAATGATAATCTGCCCCTCTTCAACAGGAATATCATTTTCTGATAGCAGGGCGGACGCTGAAGGGGTACAATCCTCTATGACAAGCTCAATGATAGCTTTATCTTTTCCAGAACGAACAAAAGCAGTATCTGCCCTGCTCCCCAAAGCAAGGCTTACTGCTTCTATAATGATAGATTTACCGGCACCTGTTTCTCCGGTAATGATATTTAAGCCAGAATGAAAATCTATATTCATCTCGTTAATAATAGCGAAATCCTTTACATGTAAGTGAGAAATCATATATATTAACCTCCCAAAGGGTATTATTGCAATAAATCGTTAAACTTATCTACCAGCGTAGAAACATTCTCTAAATCATCCACGATAATCATCAGGGTATTGTCTCCGGCAATAGAGCCGACCACATGAGGGAAGTTTAAGGAATCAATAGCTTCTCCGGCAGCATTTGCACAGCCGGATAAAGTTTTTACTACAATAAGGTTATAAGACGGCACAACACTTCGAATAGTTTCTTTAAAGATCTTTATAAATCTGTCAGAAATAGGTGTTTCTATAGAGTTACCTAAAGCATACTTGTATTTTCCAGTATTGGATAAAACTTTTATTAATTGAAGTTCTTTGATATCTCTTGAAATGGTGGCCTGAGTAACATCATAACCACTTTCTTTTAACAATGATGCGAGCTTTTCTTGAGTTTCTACTTCATTATTGTTTATAATTTCAAGAATTTTGTTTTGCCTTGAATAACGCATACATTTACCTCCGGGTATCTTTTAAAATAAAAATACATTACATGCATATCATAACATGAATATGCAGCAATATTCAACAGCAATTATTATTTATACAGGAACGGCTAAATTCAAAGAACTTTTATACAACATACTATATGTATATACATCAGTGGACAAACATGTGTTTGTGTGATAAAATGGAAAAATAATGCCATTTAGAATAAAAGAAAAATGTGGTATAATATAGGAATTGTGGAGAATTTATGAGAATATTAGGTATTGATCCAGGGTATGCAATTTTGGGCTACGGTATTGTAGAAATGAAAGGAAATCATTTTCAAGTATGCGGGTACGGAGCCGTTACGACAGAGGCTTCAATGGATATGACGGACAGGCTGAAATGTCTGTATAGTTCACTGACAGAAATTATTGCCGAATATGAACCGGAAGTAGCTTCCATTGAAGAATTGTTTTTTAATACAAATACTAAAACAGCTATTATGGTGGGACAGGCCAGAGGGGTAGCGATACTTGCCTGTGCCAATTCCGGAATGGAAATAGCGGAATATACGCCGTTGCAAATAAAGCAGGCTCTGGTAGGAAATGGACGGGCAGAAAAAAAGCAGGTTCAATATATGGTTAAAACCATACTTAATCTGAAAGATGTACCAAAGCCCGATGATACTGCTGACGCATTGGCAGCAGCTATTTGTCATGGGCATTCTGCCCACGCCAATGAAAGATTGTCAAGAGTGTTGAAGGTTAAATAATCCAATATAGCGGAGGCAGTAAAGGAGGGCAATATGCTTCATTTTATAAAAGGAACACTGGCTATGCACTTTACCGGTGGTGTTGTAATAGAAAACGGAGGTATGGGATATGAAGTAAATGTCCCAGATAATTCTTCTGTCTATTTAGCAAAGGAAGGGCAGCAGATAATGGTCTTTACTGCTGTTATTGTCAGAGAGGATGACATCAGTATATATGGCTTTTCGGATAAGGAAAGCCTGCAAATGTTCAGAAGACTTATGACGGTTAACGGTGTGGGAGCAAAAGCCGCACTGTCGATTTTGTCTGCTTTACCCGTTGGTGAGCTTCATAAAGCAATTGTTTTCGAGGATGCCGCATTACTTACAAAGGCCAATGGCATCGGTAAAAAAATTGCACAGCGTATTGTTCTGGAATTAAAGGACAAGCTGGATGCGGCAGAGGCAATAACCGGAGGGGCTTCTATTCAAGATATTTCAAATGTGAAGGCAAATGAAAAGGGCGAAGCGGTTAACGCTTTAATTGCATTGGGCTACAGCAAGGGGGAAGCAGTGGAAGCACTGGCCGGAATAGCAGAAAATGATTTAACGGTTGAAGACTATATAAAAAGAGCATTAAAGCGATTATGCTGATGTAAACGGGAGCATTGATAATGGATTTTATGGAATACAATGAGCGTGTAACTTCTACCAATCAAAATCAAGATGAAGAAGGGGTAGAGTTTACATTAAGACCAAAAAAGCTGGAAGACTATATCGGTCAAAAAACAGCCACAGAGAATTTAAGGGTATTTATTGAAGCCGCCCAAATGCGGCATGAGCCGTTAGATCATGTGTTATTTTATGGGCCTCCCGGCTTGGGAAAAACTACTTTGGCCGGAATTATTGCCAATGAGCTGGGAGTAGATTTAAGAATAACTTCGGGACCTGCCATAGAAAGAGCCGGTGATTTGGCAGCTATCCTCACGAATTTAAACGAAAATGATGTACTTTTTATAGATGAAATACATAGATTGAACCGATCGGTGGAAGAAGTCCTATATTCGGCAATGGAGGATTATGCCTTAGATATAATTATCGGAAAGGGTCCGTCGGCTCGATCCATCCGGCTGGATTTAGCTAAATTTACTTTAATAGGGGCAACCACCAGGGCAGGAAGCCTATCCGCTCCCCTGAGAGACAGATTTGGGGTAATCAGCAAATTTGAGCTTTATACTATTGGTGAATTAAAACAGATCATAAAACGATCTGCAGGACTATTAAATATTGAGGCCGATGATGCATCTCTGGAGGCCATGGCAATGCGTTCAAGAGGAACTCCCCGAGTGGCAAACCGCATTCTTAAACGAGTGAGAGATTTCAGCCAGGTTAAGGGCCGGGGGATTATTGATCTAGATATAACCAATGAGACCTTAAAATCTCTGGGAGTGGATGAATACGGTCTGGAATCCTTGGATCGAGAAATTCTTCGAATGATCATCGAACGGTTTAAAGGCGGTCCTGTAGGCATTGATACGATTGCCGCTTCCATCGGGGAAGACAGAGTCACTATCGAGGATGTATACGAGCCATATTTGATACAAGCTGGATTTTTACACAGAACACAAAAAGGAAGAATGGTTTCGGAACAAGCATATAAGCATTTAGGTATTAATCTACCAGATTAAAAAGGAGCAGATATGAAGTTTACGGTAAGTAGAATTTTGTCAATAATCGTGATGAGTATGCTGATTATAACAGTTGGTATCGGTATAAGCTGGAGTTATGCAAAGGCAGCTTCCCTGCCGGAATATATAAAAATCGGGCTTAAATATGGAAGCTCCAGTACGGGGCCTTATGAGGCAACCTTTGAAAATGGCATAAGATTAGGAAAAGGAGACAGCGACGGCTTTCAGGAATTAGCATCTTTTCAAGATATTAAAAAAGTAAATATCAGTTTGCAGTCCGGAAGCATTCAGGTGTTAGGCACGAAAGGTTCCGGCGAGACGGTGATAATTAATGAAGGCTATACCAATGCTGACTGCATCATGCCGTATAACTATGAAAATGGCGATATTGTAACCTTTGAAAATAATAAATACAGAGGCGGTATTATGTTTAAAGTTTATTCGGGAACTTTATCCATTATTAATTTCTTGCCTATTGAAGAATATTTATATGGTGTCATCAATTCTGAACTTAGCAGATCCTATCCTGGGGAAGCTTTAAAGGCACAAGCTGTTACAGCCAGAAGCTTTGCTGTGTGCAAGCTTGGGACTCATAACTCATATGGTTTTGACCTTTGCACCACTACTCACTGCCAAGTTTATAAAGGCTATAATGATGAATATCCGGAGACAACTAAGGCTGTAGATGAAACGAAGGGAGAAACCCTGCAATATG
>DKLE01000209.1 GCA_002455605.1 Firmicutes bacterium UBA6648 | reverse complement strand
AAATTGCATTAAGGATATTTTATGATATTTCTTTTTTTCAGTATCAAAGTGAGAATAGTCCACTCGCGATAGAATATGTAATTCAACATCATAAGATTCTAGAGCCTCTACAACAGCCGTTCCAACAAATCCCGTACCACCTGTTATCACAATCTTTTTCATCATAGCAACTCCCACTGTAAGTCTTGCTCGCTGACTATCGGTTCCTGGGTCATATTAATCCATTTAACTCCAATTTTCTTATCATCATAGCGTATGCCTTTTCCACTTTTCTTAACATATTCTTGTGACATTTTATAGTATAACGTGCTATTCGGTTCTAATGTTTGAAATCCGTGTGCAAATCCTTTAGGAACAAATATAGCTTTTTCGTTATCTGCCGTTAATTCAATTCCAAACCATTTTAAATATGTAGATGATTTTTCTCTTAAATCTATTACAACATCATAAATTGCACCTGTTAAACATCTTACTATCTTATCTTCCCCATAAGGTTCTTCCTGCCAATGCATACCCCTAATTGTATTTTTTTTATAATTATGAGATATGCTGTCTTGTATAAAAGTGCAATTAATTCCTGCTTCTTTAAGTTCTTTAGCACAATACGCTCTTGCAAAACTTCCTCTTTCATCCTTATGTGGTTCAAGTTCTATAATCTTTAGCCCTTCAAATTCAGTGTCTATAACTTTCATTCTGCTATGTACCTCTCCTATATTAGCTAACATACAAATGTAGTTATCTGTTCTTCCATACACTTTGCAACATCTCCGCCATCTTTATAGAATTTAGCCCATTCTACCGTTTTGTCTACTGCTTCTTGTATGTTCCATTTCTGTTTATAATTCAGCTTCATTTTTATTTTCGTTGAATCCAGCATCAGCAAGTTCGCCTCATGAACGGGATCCTTCTCGCTTTTATCAATCCAGATTAAACCTTCACCCCATTTGTCACAAAAAAGCTGTACCAACTCTCCTGTGGAAATGCAATCCTCCTTATTGGGGCCCACATTGTATGCATCCTGCAAATTAGACTCTTTCCATTGCTCCATTGCAACCAGCAAATACGCATATAGAGGTTCTAATACATGCTGATATGGTCTAACTGCCTGAGAATTTCTCACTATTATTGCTTTTTTCTCTGTCATACTTAGTGCAGCTCTGATACAATCGGGGATAATTCTATCCTTTGCGAAATCTCCTCCGCCAATAACATTTCCTGCTCTTACAGTGGACACTGGAATATTTAGGAAACATCTTCTATAGGTTTCTGTGATTAATTCACTACAGGATTTACTATTTGAATAAGGATCATATCCGTTAAGCTTCTCATTTTCACGGTATCCCCAAAGCCATTCTTTGTTTTCATAAACCTTGTCTGTAGTAATATTGACTACAGATTTTATGGAGTCACAGTGTCTTACCGCTTCTAAAATATTCACGGTTCCCATCACATTAACATCATATGTATATACTGGCTTTTCATAAGATTCTCTCACGAGGGGCTGTGCAGCCAAATGAAAAACTATATCCGGCCGAAATTTATTTATACTGTGCTGTAGGGAATCTAATGTGCGAATATCGCTAAAAGCTGACTCTATATGATTCTCAAGTCCTGCAAGTTTAAAAAGATTATTATCCTCTTCTGGCAGCAGAGAATACCCTTTTACCTCAGCCCCCATAATTAATAACATTTTACAAAGCCAACTGCCTTTAAATCCTGTATGTCCTGTTACAAAGACTTTCTTACCTCTATAAAAATTATCTATCTCACAATTTATGTTTTGCATATTTTTACAACCCTCAAACTAAAAAGCCTTACTCCCATACCTTCCAAGGAGCATTATCTGTCTCCCATAAATCCGTTAATGCATATTTATCCCTCTGCGTATCCATGCACTGCCAAAATCCCACGTGTTTATATGCACAGGTCTTTCCCTCTACAGTCATTCTTCTCATGGGTTCCTTCTCCAACACGCACTTATCACCCTCTAAGTAATTAAATATATCTGGCTCCATGATCATAAATCCCCCGTTTATCCAGCCGCCATCTTCTTTTGCCTTTTCTACAAATCCATTTAACTCCTGGGTTTCTTCATCTATATCCAGCACCCCAAAACGCCCTCCTGGCTGGACGGCTGAAATGGTCACTGCTTTTTTATTTTTCTCGTGAAACTCTAAAAGCTTTTGAAGATTGATATCGCTTACTCCATCCCCATAGGTGAGCATAAATCGTTCATTGTCTATATACTTTTTAACTCTGGCGATTCTTCCTCCGGTCTGGGTATTCAACCCGGTATCTACCAGAGTCACCTTCCACGGTTCTGCTACATTTTGATGAATCTCCATTTTATTTTCGGCGGTAAAGTCGAAAGTGACGTCAGACATGTGCAGATAATAATCCGCAAAGAATTCCTTTATCATATGTCCCTTATAGCCCAGGCAAATGATAAATTCGTTAAATCCATAATAAGAATAGTGTTTCATGATGTGCCACAGTATAGGTCTGTCACCGATTTCGATCATTGGTTTCGGCCTTAAATGGCTTTCTTCTGATATACGAGTCCCTAGGCCTCCTGCTAAAATTACTACTTTCATCTACGCTGTTTAACTCCTTTTGGTGACTGTTAACTTTTGAACAGTTGGAAAACAAATTTCCTAACATTCTCTAATTGCATCGTATATTTTATGAATTATATATCGACATATTACTACAAAACTTAACACTTTTATATATACTTTAAGGGTATAAATACCCTTTTGACAAAATAACGAAAGCTTGGATAACTGCTGTTTCTCTGCACCTCTCCAAGCTTTTACTTTCTTAATTTATTTTTTTCTTATGCAGTTTGTTCCTATGGCTTAAATTTTAAGAAGAATACATAAATCTCTACCACTGCCCGATATACTTCCTCTGGTATCTGTGCGCCCAATTCTAGTTGGGAAAGAACGGTAGATAAAGAGGTGTCCTCATATACGGGTACATCTGCTTGATTAGCCACCTCTACAAGCTTTTCAGCCATGTGACCCAAACCTGATGCAACAATTACTGGAGCCGCACCCTGGCTTTCGTCATATTTTAAAGCAACTGCCTTTTTGGTACTGTTAGACTGTGACATTAACCATATTCCTCCCTTCAAAGAGCTTTGGGAATACCTCAGAAATCGGTTTCGGCTGAGCACATTTATCTGCCATGTAGGAGCGGAATTTCAAATCATTCCTTTCCATAATCTCAAAAATGCCGTCTTTTATCTGAGCCTTCATGGGCTCCAGGTTTTCCGGATAGAAAAGCTGCATATCTACCTTACTGTTCTGCACCAGCAGAACCATTTCAAAGAAACCTAAGTCCCTTATATCAAATTTTACAAACAGTTTAACAGCATTGCCGTTTTCCTTTTCGTTTCTTTCGTCACTGTCCGGGTCTACCCAAATCTCAGAAAACATCTGTCTGCCATGATAATCGGCAGGAATCATCAGATGAAGTAAAGGCATATATACACTCTCATTCAGCAAGGCTGACTGTAAAATATTTTGAAATACCTGAGTGTTCTGGTATCCTGCCTGCCCGTCTAAGCCTTTGGTTATAATATTTACCAGCTGATCCTGAAGAACTCTCGTGTGGTCGCCCTGTGTATTGGAAAAAATACTGTCTACCAGTTCTGCCACCATGTTATTGGTGACTTTAGAAGAAACCTCAGGGATTCCCAAAAGGGAATTAAGAGCTTCTGAGAAGGCTTCTCTGCCCCCCATTTCATATCTGGTAAAATTTAAAATAAATAAGCTGATATTATCCCTTACACTGCCAAAATCTTTCGTCTGAGATATGTATTTCGATAAAAACGGAATAATATTTTCCCTCATATTACTCAGATTCTGGTCTACACTGCCTTTCCCCGCCGTCGTATCCAAGCTGGAAATCAGCTGTCTTAATTGTTCTGCTGAAGAACGCATCATTCTGTCAGCAATATTATTTAAGTTTGACATGATATTTGAAAGTGTGTGATTGTTTGCTGTAATGGCATCGTATCTTCTCAGGAATTCTAAAATCAGCGACTTTGCGTCCGGTGAAATATTTTTATTACTCATTAGATTTCTAAGGATATCAAAAAAATCACCCGTAAACTTCACCGATGAATTTTGCATACCTTTCAGCAGCGCCAACAGTTCCGCATCGCTTACTTTCATCATCTCCAGATATTTGGCCATCTCTGAGGCAATGCCTTCACCCATTCCAGAGCTGATAATACTTCCATACCTTGTAAAAAATAATTTTGCTGCTTCCATTGACATGTTGGGAGTTTTGGCAAGCTTCTGCAAAAAGGTATCAAAGTTGGATTTTAGATTTGGTGAAAACTTATTTGTTTCCTGGTCATTATATAACCCCTTCGAATCGTTTCTGGGCACGCGATTCGGGTTAATTACATTGTTTATATTTGAATTTGCGGGTTCCTGACTGTTCGGCCTTATCCTGCTGGCTGCGTCCTGTCCTGTCAACGGCGTAGTAACTCTAAGTATATCTGCCATAAGCTAATTCCTCTTTTTATTTTTATCATTATTTCTTATACTGTAAACCAATGCGAATATTTCTGCAATAGCGGTATAATAGGCATAAGGGATTTCCATTTTTATTTCCGCAGTAGCATAAATAGCTCTTGCCAAAGGCTTGTCCTCTATAACATATACTCCGGCTCTTTCCGCAATAGCTACGATTCGGAGTGCCAGCTCATCTTGACCTTTTGCTACAACAACAGGTGCTCTGTCATTTTCCATGTCATATTTCAGCGCAACAGCAAAGTGGGTCGGGTTCCTTATGACAACATCCGCAGTAGGAACAGCTTGCATCATTCTTGAAGCAGCCATTTCCCGCTGTTTCTGTTTGATCTTGCCCTTTATCTGAGGGTCCCCTTCCATTTGCTTAAATTCTTCTTTAATTTCCTGCTTACTCATTCGAATCTTGCGCTCATATTCCCATCTCTGGTATAAGTAATCAAGACCTGCTACAAATATAAAGATGATACTGACCATGTACACCATCTTCACCACTGCATCCAGTAAATAGATGGAGGATTGCAGGGGATCCACAAAGAGCATCTTAGCCATCTCTGCAATTCTTGCATAAATAAATTTATATAAAATAACAAGAATAATTGTTATTTTTATCAAATTTTTTATCAATTCCACGCCGCTGCGAATGGAAAACATTTTTTTTATTCCATTTAACGGATTAAATTTATTTAAAGTAGGCTTTAAAGCTTCTGAGGAAAACAAAAACCTAGTCTGAGCACCGGTTGAAATAATGGCTATGGAAGCACTGATCAACAATAAGGGGACAATAGCTACCACCAGTAATTTAACTACTTCTCCGGTAACATCCGTTACGATACCCTCCGAGTAATGATCCATGGTTACCATTTCTCCCATTATAAAAGCAATAAAGCGTTCTGTAGCTCCATATATATAAGGGAAAATTAATTTTAATACGGAGAAAATTACCAGCAAGGAGATGACACTTGTGACGTCCTTACTCTGGGGTACATTCCCTTTCTTTCGCTCGTCTTTACGTTTTTTCGGCGTCGCTTTTTCTGTTTTAGATTGTGACAAGCCTTATCACCCCATTAACTTTGCCATCTGAATAATAGCATTAAACATTTGTTCAATCGCCCCTTCTACAAAAGACATCATGGGCGTAAATATTACAATTAAAAAAATAAAACCAACAAATATTTTAGCTTGAATATTTATCATGATCACATTAATCTGTGGAATATTCCTCATTAATACGCCGAAGCCCATTTCTACAAAAAATTGCAGCGCTATCATAGGCATGGCTAGTTTAAGTCCCAAAATTGTACATTGGCAAAAGACTGAAATCATACTGGCTGCCACATCGCTTCCCAATAGTACATGCCCGTAAGGAATCACCTTTTCCAAATCCAGAAACAATTTAAATAAAGTTAAATGCCCGTTTACCGTAAAAAAGGTGAAAATAAACAACACATTATAGAACGTGGCATTTAGTGACATGGATACATTGCTGGCGGGATCATATACTTTTGACATAGATAGGCCCATCTGCATATCTATTACTTCCCCGCCCAAAATAATAATATATGAAAAAAGGCTTACAACGAAGCCTACAACAAAGCCAACGCAGAATTCTTTCAGTCCAAGAACAATATATTCTACAGTGGAAGTTATTACGCCTATGGTGGATATATCTGAATAGGAATATATTAGAATTGCCAGCATTAAAGCCATACCAGCTTTCATCATCCCTGGAACGTTTTTTCTTCCCAGTATGGGATTGAATGCTACGCACCCCATCATCCTCATTAAAATCAACCCAAAGGCTGTTAAGTTATCAATTTCTAAAAACTGCTGCATGTTATAACTCCAGCATGGCGGCAAAAATAGCCTTTGTAAAATCTACCATAGTCGCCATAATCCAAGCCCCTGACATAACCAATATAATACCGATTATAAACAGTTTGGGAACAAACGTAATGGTCTGTTCCTGAATGGAGGTTGCAGCCTGAAATATAGCAATAATCAGGCCTACAGCCATACTGATCAGAAGTATAGGTGCAGAAACCTTGGCAGCTACAATTACAGCCGTGTGCAACAGGTCAAATATCGGTGTATATGATTCCATTTTTGCCCCCATTTAAATTTATCACTCATCAGTTGAAACTGCTCACCAGTGTGCTAAACAGCAGTTCCCATCCGTTTACCACTACGAATAACAATAGCTTAAACGGCATAGAAATCATCGAAGGCGGCAGCATTACCATACCCATTGACATCAGCACGCTGGCTACAATGATATCAATTACCAGAAATGGTATATAAAGCAGAAATCCCATTAGAAAAGCTCTACTCAGCTCACTGGTCATAAATGCCGGGATGACTACATGCATGGGAACATCCATTAAATTCTTTGGTTTGTCCATATGCGCAAAATTTAAAAACACATTGAGAGACTCTATTTTAGTCTGCTTCAGCATGAATTGTTTAAGGGGAACAGACGCATTATCAATAGCCTGTTCCTGAGTTATCATATCTGACTTATATGGCTCATATGCATTTTGATTGATATCTGATATGACCGGCTGCATTATAAATAGTGATAAAAATAATGCAATACCAATAATAACAGTATTTGGTGGCGTCTGCTGCAGACCCATTGCATTCCTTAAAAGCGAAAGGACTATGACAATTCTTGTAAAACAAGTCATCATAATCAATATAGAAGGCAGCAGCGCAATTAGTGTCAAAAGAGTTAATATCTCCAGCGTCTGCATGCCTGTTCCGTTTATTGAGACTATTGCATCAGTCATTTAACTATACCTTATTCCTTTTTGCGGCCTTTCGGAATTTGTATATCCGACTTCTAAAAGGCCAATTATACTCTTATTTGCAGCTATACGTCTGCTAATCATCTTTTTTATTCATATATTTTTGCAGTGCACTTTTAAAAGATGCGGCCTGCTGAAGCGGAGTAGGCTGTATTGGCTCTTCCATTTCGATTAGGTCCTCTCCTGAAAGCTCCTTTAAAATCTGAACATTTTGAGAGGTTACTCCCGCCAGAAAGTATTTATCGCCAATCTGAACAATAATCATCATCTTGTCCTGCCCTAAGGCCATTCTGTCGACCACCCGCATATACCTAGTCCCGCTCATTTTACTGGCACCTAAAGCGACATACTTGCTGAATATGTAACTTAAATATATCACAGCAACCACTGCCAATAATGCCAGCAATAATGGTATAATAGTACTTAAAATTCTAACCACCCCTTAGCAGACTAAGCCTGTGGGATAACCGCAGATACAGTCTTTAAAATTCTGTCCGGTTTAAACGGTTTTACAATAAAGTCTTTTGCTCCAAGCTTAATCGCTTCAATTACCATTGCTTCCTGACCCATTGCGGAGCACATAACCACTTTTGCATCCGGATGTTTTGATGTAATAGCCTTTAAAGCCTCAAGGCCATCCATGTTAGGCATGGTGATGTCCATAATCACTAAATCCGGTTTTATTTCCTCATATTTCTCGACTGCCTGGGCACCATCCCCGGCTTCATATAAGTCTGTGTAACCGTTTTTTGCCAGAGTGTCTTTAATCATCATACGCATAAATGCAGCATCATCAACTAACAAAA
>DKLE01000094.1 GCA_002455605.1 Firmicutes bacterium UBA6648 | reverse complement strand
TAATGAATAGTTTTTATTAGTTGGGCAGTATTTATTTCGTTTGTAATTATAGGCTCTTTATATACAAGTTATCATTTCATGATTTCAGACAGCTTCTTTGGGAATTTGTTCTATGAAAATTTTCTAAAACACTAACCAATTACAGTTCTACTGATGATTTCATCTTGCACTTCCTTGCAAAGCTCTACGAAGAATGCACAATAGCCGGCAACACGTACTATTAAATCTCTGTGCTTTTCAGGATGCTTCTGTGCATCAATTAAAGTTGCATTGTCAACACAGTTAAACTGCATCTCTCCATTACCCATTATGGATGATGTCCGCAGTAATGCAATGATAGCATTTTTGCCTTCAGTTCCATCAAGAAAACCTTTGCTTACCTTAAAGTTATGAGCCATACCTAAGCTCATGGATTCAACATTTATCTTAGATACTGATTTTATTACAGCTGTAGGCCCTTTTTTATCTGCTCCCTGTGAAGGACTCATTGCATCCGAAAGTGGTGCGTAGGCGGCCCTTCCATCAGGAGTGGCTCCAATCATTTCTCCGAGAGGAGTGTTAAAGGATTGAGATAACGTTCCATGAATCTGTCTGGCATAAAGTGATTTATATGAATTCATCTTGGCTTCAGTATAATCAACAATTTCTTTTGCAATCATATCTGCATAATTGTCATCATTGCCATACTTAGGTGCATTTAAGCAATCTCTATGAATCTGTTCATAGCCTTCCCAGTTCGCATCCATAGCTTCTTTAATCTGAGCAAGAGTATATTTCTTATCTTCATAAACTAATTTCTTAATGGCTGCCATACTGTCAACATAAGTTGCAAGTCCTGCAAATATAGTTCCTGGTCCCTCATACATAACAGCACCACCTGCCATTACATCCCTACCATTTTCCATGCAGCCGTCCATAAATATGGACATATATGGTGTAGGAGTTACATCCCTAAATACTTTTTCTATGATAACTGTACCCCTGCAGTTAATATCAATTAAATAATCAAGTTGTTTTTTTACCGCACCTTCAAATTCTTCAAAAGTGTTAAAGTCATTAATGTCACCTGTATCTAACCATTGTTTATCTCCATATGATTTTAAAACACCACTATTCATGGCCATCTCTATTGTAATAGGCCACTGTGTAAAACCTCCAGCGGTCCACTGATGTACTTTTCCGCTTTTCTGTGGTTCAACGCAACCCATTAGACTGTAGTCTCTGGCATCTTCAAAGCTATATCCCTTTCGTAGCATCATTTTGATATGTGCATCATCAAAATGACATGCAGGCATACCTCCCCCAGCCTGAATCAGTTCAACAATTTTTTCAAGATACTTTTGTGGAGAAAGATTGTGTATACGACAAGCAAGAGTTGGCTGATAAATCTTAATCTGTCTTACTGCTTCCATAATCAAATAAGTTAAATCGTTCGTACCATCTCCCCCATCACGTTTTACACCACCAATGCACATATTTATAAATGGCATGTATCCAGCAAAATATTTAGCAGTTGCCCCCGGCGTATACCAGATTATTTCTGAGCATTTTATCATAAAGCAGCCCATTAATTCAAAAGCTTGCTGCTCTGTAATATTTCCATTTTTAATATCATTTTCATAACAAGGCAAAATGTACTGATCCACACGTCCAAGAGATGTACTGCATTGGTTTTCTTCCAGCAAAAACAATGATTGTATCGTCCAGATTGACTGTAATGCTTCATGGAAGGTTTCAGGAGGGTTTGCAGGCACTCTTATATTTACTTCTGAAATTTTCTCTAGTTCAGCTTTTCTTACGGGATTGCTTTCTTTCTCTGCAAGTTCCAATGCATACTCCGAAAGACGTTTTGCATAAGTCAAAATGCCTTCACAGATTTCAATGGAAGCCTGATAAAAGTTCTTCTTTTCATTCATTTCTTCCCCTGTGACAGCTAAATTTGCCAAATGTTCTTCTGCTTCAGTCTTTATTCCCAAAATACCTTTTTTAAATAAGATTATATCGTAACCTGGACTGGAGTCACCACCACCACTCGTCACATGATAAGTTAAATCTGTAATGGCTGCTTCTGCGGCATATTCCCAAATTCCTTCTTTTCTCATTTCAGTCTCGCAAGCTTCAGCAAGTGATTTGCCTTCCCAAAATGGAAAAAGTTCTTCCCTCATAACCTTTTTATCTTTTTCACTTATAAAATAAGGATCCTGAGGTCTTGTACTAAGTTCATCCAATTCATCTTTAACCCAGCTCCATGCAGTATCAGGAGAAAAAGCTCCTGCACGTGGCTTGCCACATGGATGTCCAACAATAAGTTCATCATCTTGAATCAGCATAGGCGCTGTCTCACATGCTCTCCTAAAGCCCTTTGCTCTTCTAAGATTTGCCGGAATATACGGATATTCTTTGGCGACTTCAGTATATGCAATTGCTCTATTTATTGTAATACTTGGAATAACCTTCAAATATGCTTCTTTTAATTTTTTAAGTCGGTCGGTCATGATAAAATCTTTATCTCCCATAACATTCTCGTCCTTTCACTTACTATTGTTTAAGATTATTATAAGCTTTTCTAATTGAATTATAGGCATTCCCCTATAGGGAAATGTCAAGTGGTATTTTAAATATAAAGATATCATTAATTTTTATGCTTCACTCCCATTCAAATTAATGATATCTTTAATTCTTGAACCGGTTGGATCTGCATTCCAATCAGATCTTTTTAATTGTTTTCATTGCCCGCATTGAATTTAATACAGCAATTATTGTGACGCCTACATCGCCGAAAACAGCCTCCCACATAGTAGCCATACCAAATGCCGCAAGGATTAAAAGCACAACTTTTATACCCATGGCAAAAAGAATATTCTGCCATACAATTCCTCGGGTTTTTCGGGCAATTTGAATTGCTGATACAATTTTTGCAGGTGCATCATTGATACCATCACCGACAAAAACTAATTTACCCTTCGTTTTTTTATTTTTTTCTATCTGTTCCAGTTTTTCTACTTTTTCATGAGGAAGTAATTCAGTATAAACAGCATCCAGACCGATTTCACGGGCAATAGCTTCACCAACGCTCTTGCGGTCTCCAGTGAGCATGGCTGTATGCTTAACACCAAATTTTTTCAAATCCTGGATGGCTTTTTTACTGTCTGCCTTCAATTCATCAGAAATTACAATATAACCTGCATAAATCCCATCAATCGCCACATATACTATACTTCCTATTTCATTGGCAGGCTGCCATTCAATATGCTTCGCTTTCATGAGCTTTCCATTTCCGACTAACACCGCTTTATCCTCAATATATACCAGGATACCCAGACCCGGAATTTCTTCATGATTTGTGAGTTTTTGTGAAAGGATTTCTTGATGATATTCCTTTTGTATAGAAATAGTTATGGGATGGTTTGAAAAGCTTTCCGCATGGGCAGCATAAGCAAGTACCTCATCCTTGGACCAGCCGTTCATTCCTTTAATCTTAACTACTTTAAAAATACCTTTTGTCAGGGTACCGGTTTTATCAAAAACAACAGTATCAATGCTATTAAGTGCTTCCAGATAGTTACTGCCTTTGACCAATATTCCGTTTTTAGAAGCTCCTCCTATTCCG
>DKLE01000205.1 GCA_002455605.1 Firmicutes bacterium UBA6648 | reverse complement strand
AGCCTGGGAGGCAACGGAGAAGCAGGAGTGGACGGGCTGTCATTAAATGATAAATTCTTTTTGGCACAGGTAAATGTGATCCGGAAAATTGCAGAAGAGGGTCCATGTGTCATCATAGGCCGCTGTGCGGACTATATCTTAAAAGACATTCATGATGCCACTAAGATTTTTATCTGTGCGGAGATGCACAACCGAAAGGAACGTGCTGTAAAAGAATATGGAATGGATGAAGCAACTGTCGAAACGGAAATTAAAAAAATTGATAAAGCGAGAACGAACTATTACAATCTCCATACAGGTCGTAAATGGGGAGATGTATTGAATTATCATTTGACCTTAGACAGTGGATATATAGGCTTAGAGGACACTATTGCCTTGATTGAGGAGTTCTTAGAGCGAAGAAAATATTAGTTAATTGAAGGAAGGAAGTTTAGATATGACGACAAAAAAAGGCACCTATTATATTACTACGCCGATTTATTACCCAAGTTCAAACTTACACATAGGGCATACGTACTGTACTGTAATGGCAGATGCGATGGCCCGTTTTAAGAGATTACAGGGATTTGATGTAAGGTTTTTAACAGGAACTGATGAACACGGACAGAAAATCCAGACGATTGCGGATAAGGAAGGCGTGACTCCTCAGCAGTATGTAGATAAAATTGTAGATGGAATAAAAGAACTCTGGAAAACCATGGAGATTTCCTATGATGACTTTATCCGAACTACGGAACCTCGGCATGTAGAAAGAGTGCAGAAGATTTTCATGCAGATTTATGAGAAAGGGGATATCTATAAGGGCGAATATGAAGGTCTTTATTGTACTCCTTGCGAATCTTTCTGGACAGAAAGTCAGCTTGCTGACGGGAAATGTCCGGATTGCGGAAGACCGGTTCAGCCGGCAAAGGAAGAAGCTTATTTCTTTAAGCTGTCTAAATATCAGGATAAGCTGATTGATCTGTTTGAAAATAACCCGGAATTTTTACAGCCAGATACGAGAAGAAACGAAATGCTTGCCTTTGTTAAACAAGGGCTTGAAGATTTATGCATTTCCCGTTCGACTTTTAATTGGGGAGTACCGGTTCCTATTGATGAGAAGCACGTGATTTATGTATGGCTTGATGCTCTTTCAAACTATATCACAGCATTGGGTTACGGAAGCGAGGAGACAGAACTTTATGATAAATATTGGCCTGCCAATATTCATTTGGTAGGAAAGGAAATCGTAAGATTCCATACGGTTATCTGGCCGGCAATGCTGATGTCCATGGGTGTACCTCTTCCTCAAAAGGTTCTGGGACATGGCTGGCTGCTGCTGGAAGGCGGAAAGATGTCAAAATCAAAGGGGAATGTGGTTGATCCTGTAAAGCTGATTGAAAGATACGGGGTAGATGCGCTTAAATACTTCCTGCTCCGGGAATATACATTTGGCCAGGACGGTATATTTACCAATGAAGTAATGCTCAAGAGGATGAACTATGATCTTGCCAATGATCTTGGCAATTTAGTCTCAAGAACAGTTTCAATGATTGAGAAATATAGCGGAGGTGTAGTTCCTGAGGCATTATGCGGAACTTTTGATGTATGCGGAGATGAAAATTGTACATCGGGTAAAGAAGGCTTTGCTTATGATGCTGATTTGAAGCAGATTACAACAGGTGCTGCTAAGAAAGTCGAAGAATATATGGATAAGTTCCAGTTTAATCTTGCCCTGGAGGAAATCTGGATCGTAGTCAGAAGAGCGAATAAGTATATTGATGAAAATGCACCTTGGGTTCTTGCTAAGGATGAGGAAGCAAAAGACAGACTAAATACCGTTCTGCACAATCTAGCAGAAACCATAAGAATTGTATCAGTTTTGATCTACCCGTTCATGCATACCACATCAAAGGAAATCAGAAAGCAGATGGGATTATGGTTTGCTGATCCGGTATGGGAGGATGCCTTTGAGTTTAACATGATGAGCGGAGAACAGGTAAAAAAAGGAAATGCTATTTTCCCTAGAATGGATATAGAAAAAGAACTGGCAGAGCTGGAAGAAATGCAGAAAGCTGGCAGCGGTGAGCCGGAGAACATCCCTCTTGAATTAAAGCCTGAGATTGAATTTGAAGATTTTGATAAAATTGATTTGAGGGTAGGTACTATTTTAGAGGCAGAAAAACACCAAAAAGCGGATAAGCTATTAGTCTTTAAGGTGAAGATGGGTACTGAAGTACGTCAGATTATTTCAGGGGTAGCAGCACATTTCAAACCGGAAGCGTGTGTAGGCAAAAAGGTTGTCGTAGTGGCCAATCTAAAACCTAGGGCCTTAAGAGGAATGGAGTCCAAAGGAATGCTTCTGTTTGCAGATAACGGAGAGCGGTTGGAATTTGTCAGCACTGAGGCAGAAGACGGAAATCCTGTAAGCTAAAAAATAAATATTGAAATTTAAAAATGGAGGCATGGTTTTAACCAGCCTCCTCTTTTGTTTTTATATTATTAATTATTTACAGATTCCAGATACTTAAATTTGCGAATCAGAGCTTTCAGCATTTGTGCCTGGCCGGAAAGCTCTTCACTGATAGCTGCGCTCTCTTCCGCAGTTGCGCTGTTTACTTGAACCACATCTGAGACCTGTTCGATACTGGTAT
>DKLE01000202.1 GCA_002455605.1 Firmicutes bacterium UBA6648 | reverse complement strand
TTAATCATAAAAATTTCCAGTGAAGCGGTAGAGGCAAAATTACAGCAGGCACAAGCAGCTAAAGCAGCCGCAGCAGCAACCGCGCAAAAAGCTGCAAACGGAGCCAGAAGCCAGGAAGTGGCTCAAGCCAAAGCAGCTTTTGATTATGCACAGAAAACCTATGACAGGATGAAAACCTTACTTCAAGAGGAAGCCATATCCCAGGCTACTTTTGATCAGGTAGAAGCTCAGTACATTGCGGCAAAGGAAACGTATAACATGGCATTGGAAGGAGCCAGAAGCGAAGACGTGGCAGCAGCAGCTTCTTTAGTGGCTCAGGCAGATGGGGCTATCGCAGAAGTGAACAGCTACCTGGGTGATTCGCAGATTAAGGCGCCCGTAGATGGGACTATCATTGCGATCAATGTAAATCAGGGAGAACTGATTTCCACAGGAATGCCTCTGGCAACGCTTTCAACTAATGAGGAAGCGTGGATTGAAGTGAATGTAAAAGAAACAGATCTGAACAAAGTCCAGCAGGGGCAGGAAGTAAAAGTTACCTTCCCGGCATATCCGGATAAAGAGTGGAAAGGTACCGTAACAGTTGTAAATAAAAAACCTGATTTTGCTACAAAGAGAGCGACAAACGAAAACGGAGATTTTGACGTGCTGTCATACGGTGTAAAAATAGCTATTTCAGGAATGGATAAGGAATTGTACTCAGGAATGACAGCAATGGTTGATTTTGGAAGAAATGAAGGAAAGTAAAATGCTTAAATCAAATAAGCTAAGTGTAGCATTCTATAAGTTTAAATTGAGGCACCCCAGATTTATGATGGCTACCCTTGTATTTATCATTATCCCGTTAATATCCGGGCTGGCACTGGGATATGAAATGAAAGCAGATGTTCCTACCAGTATTCCTACAGTTATAGTAAATCATGATAACTCGGATTTCAGTAAAAAGTTTTCAGGGTTTGTAGAAGACAGCACTTACTTTGATGTTATAGAATATGCAGACAATGATGAGAGAATAAAAGAACTGATGGATAGGGATCAGGTTTTTGCAGGGATCATCATTCCTAAAGATTTTTATAAAGATATGCGATCGGGAAAAGCTCCGAAAATACTTACCGTATATGATGGAGCAGCACTTTCTGTAGTAACTACGTCTAAAACAGCCATGTCTGAAATTTTGTTGACTACAAAGGCGGCTTATATGATGAGTATCTTTGAAGGAAAGCTGTCTGCGGTACCGGAGCAGGTTACCAATATGGTTGTTCCTATAAGCGTTAATTATAAATTTCTATATAACCCTACAAAAAGTTTTAGAAACTATCTTTTAATCGGAATGCTGGCATCCATTATACAAGTGGGAATTGCCATGCAGGGGGCAGAAAGAGGATATGAAAACCAACTTGCTCCAAGAAGCTATTTGAATCAGCTTAAGGTGGTATTCGGCTGGTCTGCTTTAAGTATGGTATCTATTCTTCTGTGCTTGGGCGTTCAACATTTATTCTTTGGTATGCCGTACAGAAGCACTGTATTTGGCGGACTTTTAATGACTTTTATGTTTGCCTTGTGTATTTTCAATATTGGATATATCATGGGGAATCTTGTTCCAGACAGGGTTTTTGCTATACAGGTTTCAGCGATTCTCGTTTTGCCCACCAGTGTATTGGGGGGGTATACCTATCCTATAGCAGGAATGCCTCATGGATTCCAGATACTGGCGAAAGGAATCCCTTTCTTTTATTATGGAAACGGAATAAGGAATCTTTGTCTAAAGGAATTGCAGCTCCATCATTTGGCTGTGCCTCTTAAGTTTTTTTGCATTTTTATACTGGCGGAGCTGGTGATCATTCTATCTGTTACCATTTTTAAAAACTGGTGGAGAAGGAAATATAAAGATGGATTGGGGGTGACCCCAATTGTTTAGTGAACTAAAAAATATGACCAGGGCTGAGAAAAAAGAAAAATTCATGGAAATAAAGCCTTATTTGATTATTTTATTTGTGCCCATTGCATTTACTCTGTTATTCGGAGGAATGTTCAGTCCGATTTTTGTAGAGAATATTCCTATTGCTGTTTATGACATGGATCAGTCCGCTGCCTCCAGAAATGTCATTGACTATTTCTATGATTCTCCGGCACTGAGCATAACAGAAGATGTCACATCTGTTGAAGAAATAAAAGAAAAACTGCTCTCAGGAGAAATTTATGGGGCAATTATCCTTCCTAAAGATTTTGGAAAAGAGCTAAACGGTAAAAAAGGTGCAGAAGCTGTAGTGTTTATGGACAATACTAATTTTATGTACGGAAATAATATTATGAGTGCAGTCAATACTATTTTTGAAACCGTTAATGCCGGTGTACAGATGAAGTTACTGGAAGCAGGAGCATTAGTCCCTTATCAGGCAGAACAGAGTGTGTATACCTTAAACATAGCAGATAGGATATTGTATAATCCCCAGTTAGGATATTTCTACTATCTGTTTGCAGGACTTCTTTCCATATTTGTTCAGCAGGCTTTTTTAGCAGCCGGAGTCCCGATGCTGGTAGAAGAAAAAAATCGGCTTCGGGACTTACCCATGGATCTGAATAAGGAATTTGTAAATGTTAAGATGTCGCTAATGGTTCGTCGATTCCTGCTTATGGCAGGCTTGAGCGTTATCAGTACCATGGCTTGTCTGAGAATAGCCATGAAAATGTTGGGCTTTCCCATGGAAGGTAATATTTTTGTACTGATATTGTTTCAGGCGGTCTTTTTAGGGGCTATGACGGGGATGGCACTGGTGATTGCCTCTGTCTTTGAGCAAGTGGCTCATTCTGTCCAATTTACAATGTTTTTGACTATTCCTACATTTCTTTCTTGCGGCTTTGCATGGCCTGAATATATGATGGCACCGGGGTTTGCAGACGTGATCAAGGTAATATGGCCTTTGTATTACTATATTACACCAATGAAAGATATCATGCTGAAGGGCGTTGGATTAGAACTCTTAAAACCATATTTAATTGGCTGTGCTTTGTTTGCAGCAGTATGGGTCCCTATGGGATTAATTCTTTATCAAAGAAAGGTAAAACTAATAAGAGAGCTTCATTCATAGAATGAAGCTCTCTTATTTAGGACGAAACTTGTCCAAATCTTCTAAAAAACTATGTATTTTTTGCATTTGAAGGTCTGAATTAGCAATACTTTCAGAGCACTCCTTCAACTCGTCGGCAATAAACTTTGGTATTTCACCTTCGGCTTTATATCGGAGCTGATGTTCCAGACTGGCCCAAAAATCCATGGCCATGGTTCTTATTTGAACTTCTACAGGAATCTTTTCCATTCGATTAACAAAGAAAACAGGAATCTCCACTACCAGATGAAGACTGCGGTATCCATTTGGTTTGGGATTCTTTATATAATCTACTTCTTTAATGACTGTTAAATCATCCTGTTTTTTCAGCAGATTGGCGATTATGTATATATCATCCACATAGTAGCATATGACCCGAATCCCGGCTATGTCCAGCAGCTGCTTGGATATTTTATTGATATCCAAGTCATATCCTCTGCGGACAAGCTTTTCCAAAATACTTTCCGGTGATTTCACACGGCTCTCCATGTGATGAATGGGATTGTGCTTATGTAATAATTGAAAGTCGTCGTCAAGATTTTCCAGCTTGGTTCTAACTTCTCGAATTGCAGCGGTATAATTTTTATTTATTTTAGCGTAAGCCATTAAAACATTCTTCAGTGCTTCCGGGTGCGGATGCTCGGAATGTTTTAATAATGTACTGGCATTCATAATATGAAAATCCTTTCTACTTTGTTACAAGATAAGTTTATCATAAAAGACGATAAATTTAAATCTTTTTAGTCCATATGGAATATACAATGCTATGCGGAACTTTAATTTATTTCAAATACAGCCACTATATTATATAACGATTATATAAAGAATATATAAACAAATAAAATTTTTTAGTTTAATTTTTAAAAGAGCTGCCGATTACCGCGGTGCTTTCAAACATGGATATAAACGCCTGAGGATCCAGTTCAAGTACAATAGTTTTCAGCCTTGGTGTCTCGTGGATATTTATTGTGCACATTACCTGTGCCTTTTCTCTTCCTAAATAGGCCCCGGTCACATGGCTGATAGTGGCACCACGGCCGAATTCTTCCGACAGAGCAAGAGCGATTTCCTCGCCTTTATCTGTAACAATGAGAACCATTCGCTTATAGTTCATGCCGTCGAGTATGTAATTCACTACACGAGTTGTTATAAATAAAGTGGTAATTGTGGCGATAGCGATGTCAAGATCAAGGAAAAAAGCGGCCAGCATGACCAATACTGCATTAATCGAAAGAGAAATCGTCCCGATTTGAAAAGAAGTATATTTGTTTATAATTCTGCAGATTACATCGGTGCCGGCACCGGAGCCATTACATTTTAACATGATACCGCCTCCGCAGCCAGCCAGTAGGCCTCCGCATACAATGCAGGTGAAAAGAGAATCGGAAGGAGCAGGAACTAATTCCAGAAACTTCATGAAGCCAGTCATACCGATCATTCCCAGGGTGCTGTAAATCATAAATTGCCTATTCACCATGAAATACCCCAGAATCAGAATTGGGATATTTAATATAAAAGTAGCAATTGCTACGTTGCTGCCGGTTAATATATGAAGCATTATTGAAATAGCTGTGATTCCGCCCCCAAGAATGTTTCCTGGGACGTAAAAGAGCTGGACTCCCACGGCTACGATAAAACTTCCTAAAATAAGCAGCAGAATATCTTTCAAACGATATACGGACTGCGACTTCTTCGAATTGCCTATAGGCTTCATTTTATTCGTCCTCCTAGATTTATTGAACTAATTTAATCATTGATTTGACTTTTATAGAATAACTTATCTTCATGTATATATGCAAGTGATAAATTGCTTATTTGATATTCGGATATACGCCAGCAGTAAAAAAATTTGGCAGATACTTGACAGATAATAGAAAAACCATTAAACTGATAAAAGGTTAGCCAAAGCTAACTATTTTTGTGATCTCAGGTTAGCATAGGCTAACCTGAGCATTTTCAGTTATTGTTTAATTTAATTAAGAAGGAAACTATTAAAGACAAAGTAAGGGAGTTCGTATGTGGTGTAAAAAAAATAGTACTGGAAAGATCAGCTGGCTGCTGGTCTTATGCATTAGCTTTTCTGTTTTGTTTTCAGGCATGACAAATGCCTATGCAGATGAAAATGTATATGCAGATGAAGAGGAAAACTTATGCGAAAAATATGGGATTGATGAAGATTTTCAGGGAGAGCTGATTGTTAAATATGAGAAGCTGGAGAACAAAGGTTTACTAAGCAGGATGAACCGTTTATTTTCATCTGCAGAAAATGCCGACAGTGAAGAACTGCGGCTTTGTGAAGTAGATCCGGAAGAAGGAGTACAGGAGGCTCTGGAGAATTTAGAGAGTGAGGGGGAGATCGAATATATTGAGCCCAACAGAACCTTAAAAATCTGCGAATCAGAAGTTTTAAAGGACAAATACATTGATTATCAGTGGGCATTAAAAGATATAGAAGCATTTCAAGCCTGGAATGAGTTGGGGGATTTACAGGGAACCTCAGTCGTTGCAGTTTTAGATACCGGGGTTGATTATACCCATCCGGATTTGAAAGATAAAATAATAAAGGGCGAAAACTTTGTTAAAGACAGAAAAGATGGAAGTAAATATCCTTTTGACTACGGAGTTATGGATGATAACGGCCATGGAACCTTTGCTTCCGGTGTTATTACAGCCAATTATAATAATGGGATAGGTGTAGCAGGTTTAGCTGGCAGCTTAGATGTAAAGGTTTTAGCAGTTAAGGTCATGAATGACGACGGCGAAGGAAATATCTTTGAAATTTCAGAAGGAATTCGCTACGCTGCGGATGAAAATGCAGATGTGATTAATTTAAGCCTGGGAGGAGAAGGCTATAGCCAGACTATGGCCAATGCGGTAAAATACGCTCAAGAAAAGGGGGTATTAGTAGTAGCTGCTGCCGGTAATGACGGAAAGGACGGAAGTAATTTTTATCCTGCGGCTTATTCCGGAGTCCTTACCGTAGGTGCTATAGGGCCTGATGAAAGTATAGCAAGCTTTTCTAATTATGGTGAAGCGTTGGACTTAATGGCACCGGGGGTACAAATTTATTCTACCTCTATTAAAAAAGAGGCTGCTTTCGGTGATGAAGAAGAAGGTTATTATGCTCAATTTAACGGAACCTCTTTTTCCTGCCCCTATACGGCAGGAGTAGCGGCTGTATATAAAATTATTCATCCAGAAGCCAGTGCAGAGGCGATAAAAGAGGCATTAATACAGACTGCGGTTGATATGGAGGATACCGGTTGGGATGAAAAAACCGGGTATGGAAAATTGGACATGTTCGCTGCTGTGAATCCAGATACGGATCTTGAACGGATTATCCGATTTGAAGGTATAAAAAGAAATGATTATCTCAAAGGTGAAATAAAGCTAAAAGCTAATATTTTAAATGCAGAGGCAGGCATCAATTCCGTTCGGTTCTATCTGGACGAGGTAAGCGAGAATAATCTTATAGGTGAAGGAATTACAGAGGATAATGAAAAGTATTCGCTAAGCTGGAATACGCAAAATTACCAAAAGGGAAGTCATGAATTAATTGCTGTTGCATTTAAAAAAGGTGAATTAATACAAAAAGATACGGTATCTATCCAAATTGTTAATGATGTAAAAAGCGGTATTTTACTCAATGTAAAGGATCCGGAGGGAAATGCCGGAGTAAATG